>CANRBD010000013.1 GCA_947628765.1 uncultured Bacilli bacterium | reverse complement strand
AAATTAAGACAACTAATAAATGATATTGCAAGTTTAAATCCCGAAAAACAAAAATTAGTTGATGCCTATGTTCAAGGTTTACTAGAAAAATAATTCTGTCATTTCAAACAAATGAAAAGTAAAATAAACACCAAAAAGTCTAGGTTATAAACCTAGGCCAATTCTATTATCACATAAAATTTTATATTATAAATAAGAACAAAAGTCACAAGCGATTTTGTTCTTAATCTTCAATTTGATTTTTTTGTTAGGTTGTGATACATTGTCATCAGAAAAACCAGTAGGTCGATTCGGTGAAACATCCGATATACCACTGGTTTTTCTATTAGTAAATTAATAAAGACAATAAATGATTGATATATAAAAAGAACTATTATCTAGTTCTTCTTACCTATTTCTAATGCTTTCTCTAATAGCCTATTTATTGTCACTCTTTTATCTTTAAAAAATCAATTATTTCTATAAGCGAAGCAAATTCATAACTTGCAATCTCGCGAGTATGTTTATCAATAATATCAATATCGGGAATTAATATAGGAATGCAGCCAGCCCGATATGCCGCTTCGATGCCTTTTTTAGAATCTTCAAGTACATAAGTATTATTGGGCTTAACTTTTAATAACTCGCACGTTTTTAAAAAAATATCGGGATTTGGTTTACCTTTATCAAAGTTTTCCCCACTTACAATTATATTAAAAATACTTTCCTTAATATCGGCGCACTTTAAATACCATTTAATTCGATTCAAATCAGTAGATGAGGCAATAGCTAAAGTATAATTATTAGCCACCAAATATTCCAATAATTCCATTAAACCGGGTTTCAATGTTAGGCCCTCTTTTATGATAACATCATCCATATTTTTAAAATAGGCATTTTTAAATTTTTCTATAGGGAATTTTGGGCCATATTGTTGGACAAAATGTTTTTTCATGTCTTCTTGATTTAGACCTATAGTGCTTAAAGTAAAATCAGAATCAATTTTATAACCAAACTCATGAAGCGTTTGCTTGCACACCCTTTGCCACAATGTTTCAGTATCAAACATTAAGCCATCCATATCAAATATTATTGTCTTAATTTTCATAAGCTCACCTCTTTTGCGATTAGATTATAAAAGTCTATTTGTTTATCTTTAAATTATTTAATAAATTTTTCGCCGTTGCCTTCTAAAAGTTTAATCGCATAAAACAAATTTACATAAACAACTAATATGACAAAAAATGCCCACCCTATGACTGGAATAATTATTCCTAAAAGCCACGGATAAGGATATTTATAGATGTTTTTAAAAGGCACATCTAATTTTAGGCATACCTTAACTGTAACTTCGATAATTAAAACTATTAGCATTATCAAAGCTGGTAAAATCATAAAAAAGATGCCAAGAAACCAATAATACCATTTAGTATACCAAGCGTTTTTTTCATACACATTCAAAAGTTTACCTAGAAATAAAGTGGAAATGCCACCAGTTAAAATATTTAAGATGAGCCAAAACCACCAAAAAGATCTTTTTAGTAACATTTTTTACCTCCTATAATTAAAAAGAAGATAAAGCCTTATCTTCTACTTGCAACTACCTTTACCTGGAGAAGAACCTTCAACGTATTCTTTGTCCATCATACCACAAGATGATTTCACCATAGAGTCATGTAAATATCCACCTAGAAGTTTAACTAAGCTAACCACAATAACACTTACAACTGCAATAATTAATAAGTATTCGACAAGCGCTTGGCCTTTGTTATTTAATTTTTTCATACATATCCTCCTACGAGACAATCATCTACAATATAATTGTAGCTTTTTTTACACAAAAAATCAAGCTATTAATCATAATTTCAGCAAAAACTACTTTTAAATTTAGGCTTTCAAGTTTTTTATAATGTCAAAGAAAAAGATAGGAATGTCCTATCTTTATGGAATTGGGCAAATTTTACCACTAACCATGCGGCGAATAGCACTACCTAAAGCACGGCCTAAATCGGTTAAAGTTGACAAACCGCGAGCTAAAGCATTTAACATACCAGAGGTTAGATCACCACCAGTAATTTTTAATAATTCTTCTTTTGATATCATGACTCGCATTTTACTGGACGTAAATATCCATCGATAACTCCTATAAAAAATGTAATCACCGCTCCAATACCAGCTAGTACGCCCAAATTAATACCACCGCCAGTAACTGCTAATAATTCTTTTTTACTCATATTCATATGTTTCTCCTTTCGCTTTTTTTTCTCTTAAATTATTTTTTCTTTTTTTAATTTAAGAAAACGATCAAATAAATCCAAATTATCTAAGCGATGTGAAATCACAATAATCGTTTTATGTGGATAATTTTTAAACAAATCTTTAAGTATTTTTCGTTCCATATTAACATCGATAGCATTTAAGCCTTCATCAATAATTAAAACACTGTAATCTTGAAGGGCTCTGGATAAAGCTATTCTTTGTTTTTGTCCGCCGGAAATATTGAAACCATCCTCCTCTAATAAAGTAGAATAACCTAGATGATATTTTCTAGCAATATCTCCTAGCCGGCACATCCTTTTTATCTTCTGTAAATTCTTACTACCTTTTAAAGTTAAATTTTCATCAATGGTCGCTGTAAAAATCTTTGATTTTTGAGGCAAATAATGTATTTTACTATATATGCCGTGTTCTTGCACACCATTTATTAATATTTTCCCATCATACTTAGGATAATATCCTTTAAGCAACTTAAACAAAGTACTTTTGCCACTGCCACTTGGACCACTTACCAATATTTTTTCCCCTTTTGTGATTTTTAAATTAATATTTTTCAAAATAACATGTTCATCATCAAAAGTAAATTTAACTTGCTGCATTTCAATAGTCTGGATATCATCTTCTAACTTTCGATAATCAACTTCATATAAATCTAAAACTCGCCTAACCACATTTTTTAGTTCTTTCATTTCTAAATCTAAATCGATGATACTTCGCAATGGTTCTAAAAAAAGGTTAAGCAAAAGCGTATAAGTAATAAAAAGACTAAGCGATAAAACTTGTATTTTAATTAGATAAATGCCAACTACTAAAATTATGATTGTGCCAACATTACCAATTAAATCTTTAAATAAAAGTTGATAATTAACTAAATGATCTAGCTTATATTTTTTAGTAAGGATTTTATCATATTTAAGATTTAGCTGCTCTTGAATTTTGTTTTCAATACTTATGCCTTTAATTGTTTCAAAACCTTCAATCGCTTCAGTCATATAGGAATAAACCACCGATTTAGCTTCCAAAACATCATTAACCGCAAAGTTAATTTTCTTTTTAAATAATAAAAATACAAGGATATAACTACCTACTAGAAACATCACTAAGAAAAATAATATTTTGTTAATCATAAAAAGTAAAATTCCGGAAAATACCATTAGTGGCATATCAATAAATAAGGTTAATAAAATTTTACTGATAACATCTCTTACTATTTGTAAATCAGAAATTTTATTCACAATTTCACCAGTTGTATGATTATGGTAGTAAAGATAAGGAAGTAATATAATTTGTTTAAAAGTATTTTTTGTTAAATCTCGGTCCATAATATTAGTAAGTTTTATTAATAGACGATTGCGAAAAAAACTAGTAAAAATTTTAATTAAACTTAATAATGAAAAAATAATAACCACAAATTTTAAATTATCCTTATTTTGTAAATTATCTATAAGGCTTTGGAAGAAAAATGAACCAATAATACCACAAAAAGTCAGCAATAAGGATAAAAAACCAACACCAAAAATTTTCTTTAAATTAGGGGTAAGTATTTTTTTTAACATTTTAATATAATTATCATCTTTTAGTTTAATAATTGGTTTTATAGGATACATTAAAAGATTAATGCCTGTCCACATTTTATAAAATTCATCTTTGCTTATTTTAATTAGACCTTGAGCTGGATCAGCCATTAAAATAAATGATTTAGTCACTTCATAGACCACTACATAATGTCGGTAGGAATTAGAAATAATTAAATTTGCAATAAAAGGTATTTTAGTGGGCTTTAGAAATGAAGCTTTTACTCCATAAGCATTGAAACCTAAAGTTTTTAAAGTTTCAACAATATGATAAGCTGTAATACCATTTCTTGTTATTTTGAGCATTTCATTTAATCTAATATAGCTAATACTGCCATGATAATATTTTACAATCATCATCACACAAGCAGCTCCACAGTCTTTAAGACTAGTTTGTTTAACAAAAGGATATTTTTTAAACATCTTTTACCTCCTTACTTTAATATACCCTAAAGCTATATCTAATTCCTGCTTTTTTCTTAAATTTTTTCAAAATAAAAGCCCCTTTTAGGGGCATCTATATAAAACGCTAAAGCATTAGCGGGCGAAAATAAATGGTTTTTACCACCTATTTTTAGTATGTTATCTTTGATTAAATATATTCCTTTAAATTATTTTTAACGTTTCCATTATTAATATATTCACACTTTAAATTTTTGTATAAACAATTATACCTAAACCAATATCAAAATACATTTACCATATTTATCCTATTTAAAAATTAACTTTTCTTATAAATAAAAAAGAATTACTTTGTAATAATTCTTTAATGAGGCTGATTAGAATCTTGATTATTTAAAGATTGATTATCAGCTTGATTTATATTGTTTGTTTGATTATTCTGAAGATTTTTAATAATTGGCATGACCTTATCTATCGTATTAATATTATTTAAATTATTTTCGGCATTTGGTTTTGCAAACTGCCCTTTATTATAATCTTCAGGTAAATTACCTGATAAACGATTTATCTCAAAATCAATAAAATAATTATTGGGATTGTTTTCATCTATTACTAAATCTACCATGCCATCTTTATCAAATAAGGCTTTATCATATCGTAAATCACTATATAGTGGAACTATAGAACCTGATGGAAGAACATAATCGACAACTAAACATTTTACTGGACGATCATTTACTCTGACTCCAGAATTTTCTAAATGATATGGGATATTTTTTATTAATTTGCCAGTTTTATTTAACTGTTCAATTACTTTAACTCTTTGTTTCTGTTTTATAACGTTATAAATACCTATTATAATAAAGACAAATGGAATAATTAGTGATAATAAAGTAACATAACTAAAACCGGGTTTTTCTAGGGAACAATTTTGTGGATTATTTGCCTCATAGTAAACTACTTTATTGTCATTTTTTGGTCTTGCGCTATAACTAGAATCTCGACAGCTATAATTCTGTCCATTTACTTGATAGTGATATATAGCTAAATATTCATATTCCCCATCGTCATAGTGCTTTTCAGTGGTGACACTAGTTGAGATTACTTCTTTATCCATCTTCTTTAGATTATTTTGATTATTAATAAATATGGTAATCATGAGAAACATAAATACAACGCCAACTATAATAAATAAATAATATATCCAAGCACCTTTTTTGACATTTCGCATATTAATGTCATACATATTAGTCACTCCTATTCTATTAATATATTAACATATATTTGTTCTGATATCAACTTAATGACATAATTTTATTTTTCGTTTTTGCCCATATATTTCGATTTTAATACTGCCATTTAAATCAGTTCTTAAGATTTCAGATGATTTAAGAATTTTAAGAGTTTTTGAGTGAGGATGTCCATAGATGTTATTTTTACCTACAGATATTAGAGAGTATTTAGGCGTAATTTGATTAATGAAACTTTTACTTGAAGATGTGGCACTACCATGATGACCAACTTTTAAGATATCGATTTTTGGTAATTCATATTTATTTAAAATATATTTTTCCCGTTTTGTACTGGCATCACCCATTAATAAAATACTAGTGTTTTTTATTTTAGTATAAATAATTAAACTATCATCATTTTCATTATCAGTCTTTTGGCTATCTAAAAATTGTAAATAAATATTTCCAATCTTTATTTTTTCATCTTTAATATGAGTGTATTTTTGCTGATGATTGTTTAAATATTTAATTATTTGATTTTCTAATTTGTTATCATGATTACTATTAAATAAAACTTGATTAATTTGAAAATTCTTAAGTAAATTAATAGCCATACCAGCATGATCAAAGTCACCATGGGTAAGTATTAAATAATCTAACTTTTTAATACCTTCACTTTTTAAATAAGGAATAATTTTATTTGTCGCTAAATCGTAAGGCTTTTTATCATCATATGAAATAACGCCACCGGTATCAATTAAAATATTTCCTTTATTATGTTCTAATTTTAAAAGAATACTATCGCCTTGACCGATATCAATCATTGTCATTGATGAAGCACGATCAAAATAATTAATATTATTATGAATAATTAAAGTTATTATTAAAATAACTAAGCCTCTTTTTTGTTTCTTTGAAAGTTTATATAAAGCATAAGTAATTAATAAATAATATATAATAAAAACTAATAAGTTCATATGTTTTAAAATAATACTAATATCAAAATGGCTAAAAATAAGCGATAAATTTTCCATAAAAGATACAAATACCTGTAAAAGATTATCTAATGGTTTAAACAAAAGTACAAGTAAATTCATAGGATAAATAACTAAAGAAACTAAAGGAACAAAAATAGTATTTAATAAAATTGAAACTAGATTTATACTGAAAAAATTATTAATAGTAATCGGCATGCCCGCTAAAAAAGCAATAAAGGAAATCATAAGGATCTTTTTAAAATATCCTTTAATATTAATGATTAATTTATTAAATAGTATTAAATAAAAAGTAATGGTAAAGGAATAGATAAAACCTAAATGATAAATCATATAAGGATTATCTAAAAGATACAAAGCTAAAACCAAAAGGAAAACCGAAATTGATGAAATTTTTAAATTAAACACTTTTTTTATAGTCAAAATTATGAACATTAAACTAGCCCTAACGACTGATGGCGTGAAATTAGTTAAAAACATATAGAAAATTAAACATAAAATTAAAATAATATAATGGCGTTTTTCTTTTTTACTTATTTTATTTAAAATAAATAAAATAATAGTGGCTAAAACAGTGATATGCATGCCAGACACGGCTAGAAGATGACTAAGACCATTTATTTGATAACTATCCCTAACTTCTCTTTCAATGTTCTTACTATCACCTAAAATAAAGGCATTTAAATAATCTTTAGATTTATAAGTATTAATATAGTCTTTAAGGCTATTTTTGATTTTATATAAATAATTTACTTGCCTATTAAGTACTTTAATTTTATCAGCTTTAAATGTATAAATAATTTTTTCACTTAATAAATACTTTTGATAATCAAATAAATTAAAAATATTATTTGATTTAGGTAATTGCAATTTCCCATAAGCCTTTATTTTAATTCCTAATTTACAATTAAAAGAATGATTATAATTAATTAATACTTTTTCTTTACCATTAATAATTATTTGATAGCTATCATCTTTAGCGGTACATTTTGTAATATTTCCAGTAATTATTTTTTGATTATGATATTTACTTATAGGAATTTTATTATAATTTAAAATAACATTTAAAATGGCAAAAATTAATAATAAAATAGTTAAGCAATTAAACAGTGATATTGTTTTTGATTTTTTCAAAAAGCGCCTCTCCAATACCATTTACGTTTTTGATGTCTTCAGTACTGGAAAATTTACCATTTTGCGAGCGATATTCAATAATTGCTTGAGCTTTAGCCTCACCAATACCTGTTAGAGTTTGCAATTCTTCTAAAGTCGCTGTATTGATATTTATTTTGCCGGCTGGTATTTCAGCTGGTGCTTTTTCATTCGTTTCAATTAATGGCTCTAGCACTTCATCTTTAGCGCAGGCATCATTGACTTCTGGGCAAACTATTTCACTAGCTTCAGATTTTTCTTTCATTTTTAAAACCTCTTCTTTAGAATAAATTAAGATAACCATTTCATCTTTAACTTTTTTGCTTAAATTTATAACTGTGGTATCAGCTGTATTATTAAGCCCGCCAGCTTTATTAATAACGTCCATTACCCGACTACCACTTTCCACTTCATATAAACCCGGGTTTTTAATTTCGCCTTTAATGTCAACTTTTAATAATTTAATCGTCTTTTTAGGTTCAACTTGGGTAACTATCTCTGGAGTTTCTTCTTTCTCATTTAGTAAATAAAGCATATATAAATTAAGTCCCGTTAAAATAAAAATAATCACCCCTAAAACAATAAATGGTTTATATTTTGAGGTTAAGTCATTAAACATTATTTCTCCTTTCTAAGCCCCTTTACTTTAATATACTTTAAAGACATATCAAATTCCTGCTTTTTTCTTCAAAATTTTTAAATTTTTATATAAAAAAATCTTAGAGTTTTTTCTAAGATTTTTAATTAAATAACATCCCACTAAAAGTCATATATAAAAGGAAACCAACTAAGATCAAGTATAAAATGATACCATTTACCATTTCAAAAGTTGTAGATTTATATTTGACTCCAACTGCCATTGTTGCAAAAACACCACCGATTAAGCCTCCAACGTGAGCCCAGTTATCAATGCCTGGCATTAAGCCAATAAGTAAATTGATAACAATTAATGGAATAATTTGTGATTTAACAACGGTTTCCAAATATACACGGTAATGATAACCAAAGTATACTAAAGAGCCTAAAAGACCAAAGATGGCTCCAGAAGCTCCCACACTAAAGCCGGTACTCATAAATATAGAAAGTGCACTTCCAGCCAAACCACTTAATAAATATACAGCTAAATATTTCCATTTACCTAAAAAACTTTCTAGCTGCATGCCAATAATATATAATGCATAACAGTTAAAGATTAAATGAAATAAGTTAGCATGTAAGAAAATTCCGGTAAATAAGCGATAAGGTTCTCCATGAGTAATATAAAAGCGATTAACCGCAAAATCATCGATGAGTCCAAACATACTAGTTAAAATATAAATAATAATATTTAAAATAATAAGTGTGTAGGTAATTACTGGTCTTTTTATAGTAAATACGTCTTCGTTCATTTTGGCATCACCCTCATTCTTTTTATAAATATCACCAGTTATTCTGGCAAATAAATCTAAACCTTTTTCTTTAAAATTCATTTTTTTACGAATATCTGGAAAAGTATCAACGATAAAATTATATTTATTTAAATCATCGACATCATCAATTTTAGCAATATCAATTTTCGCTTCATCGTAGTTTTCCAAATTAACATTGTCATTCAAATTAACAAAAATACTAAGTGCATGCATTCTAAATGAAAGAGTTTTCCTTTTAATCATTTTCATTAATTTTCTTGTTTTAAAAAGATCAAATTCTAACTGTTCATCATTATGTATATAGTTAGAAACGATGCGGACAATTTTATAATCTTCTTCCAAATTTTCAAGCCAAATTTCGCCTTGAATACCTTTGATAACAATAGGATTATAATTTTTTTCCGAAATGAAATATCTAAGTAATTTCATAACCAATTCATCGTTATGTTCAATCAATAAATTATCCATAATAACCTCCTATTCAAAATAACTCATAATATTTAAAAATTTAGTTGGTAGTGGGCTATCAAACTGCATATATTTACCGGTTGTTGGATGGATAAAACCTAACTCTTTGGCATGTAGACATTGACCAGAATTATCGATTAACTTTCTTCGGCCATAAACGGGATCATTAACCACTGGATGACCAATATATTCCATATGAACTCTAATTTGATGCGTTCTACCGGTTTCTAATTTTAACTCAATTAAAGTAGCAGCTTTAAAACGTTTCAAAACTTTAAAATGGGTAATGGCTTCTTTACCATCTGGATTAATGGCCATTTTTTTACGATCTTTAAGATTACGACCAATTGGAGCATCGATTAACCCCGTATCACTAGTAATAACACCCCAAACTAAAGCCACATATTTACGATAAGTTTTTTTCTCAGCTAATTCTTTAGCTAAAACCTCATGGGCTTTATTATTTTTGGCCACCATAAGTAACCCTGTGGTATCAGCATCAATACGGTGGACAATTCCAGGACGAAAGGCACCATTTTTATCACTTAATTTACTATGATATAAAAGTCCGTTAACTAAAGTTCCATGATAATTGCCGGGAGCTGGATGAACAACTACCCCATTTGCTTTATTAACAACAATAACGTCATCATCTTCATAAACAATATCTAAATCCATGTTTTCAGGCGTTACATTCATATCTTCTTCTTGGTGATTAATGATAATTTCATCATTTAAACGAGTTAAATAGCCCGCTTTAGTGGTTTTGCCATTAACTAAAACTTCGTTATTTTTTATCATTTTAGTAATAGTACTACGACTACAATCTAAAATTTTCGCTAAATAGTTATCTAGTCTTAAACCTTCTTCATTTACTGTGAGTTTCATTTTTATCACCTTTAATCATTTGAATAATTATTATAAAAATTGAAACAACAATTAATATATCAGCAAAATTAAATACTGGAAAATTGATAAAATTAAAATCCAAGTAATCTATAACATAGCCATGCATAATACGGTCAATCATATTACCAACAATACCCCCTATTAGCATACCATAGATAATTGTTTCAAATTTTTTTATGTTTTTGCCTTTAATAAGCCAAAAATAAATTAAATTTAGTGCCACAACGCCGACTAAGATTAAAAGAATAGTATTTTTAGTTAAAATACTAAAAGCGGCTCCACTATTTTCAAGAAATGTAAGGGCGAAGAAATTATTTATAACACTTATCGATTCACCCATATCAAGATTATATAATACAACATTTTTAATGATTTGGTCAACTAAAACACAAATAAAGGAAACGATTAAAATTTTTTTCATTTTCTTCACCAAGTTCTATTATACCACAAATTAAAAAGATAGGTCTACTTACCTATCCATTTTAAAATTTCTTCTTTAGGCATATACCCAACTTTAACTTCTCTTTTATCACCATTAAAATAGATTAAAGTAGGCATACTCATAACGCCATATCTTTTGCACAAGTTCATGTTTTGATCGACATCAACTTTAACAATTTGAATTTTATCTTTGATATTCTCTAATTCTGGGCTAAGCATTTTACAAGGCCCACACCAAGTTGCATAGAAATCTACAAGCATTTCACCTCTAGTTAATAGACTATCAAAATTTTGCTCATTAGCTTCGATTATTTCCACTTTTATGCCTCCTCATATTTAGCTAAAACTGCATCAGCTCCAATAATTTTAATTTTACCTTTATCGATTAATTTATGAACTGTTTCTGGTTTAACCACATCATATTTCAAAAATAAGTCTAAAGCTTCTAAATTAAAGCTTTTAGGTTTTGAACTTTTATATTTTGCTTGTAAGTCAGCAAATTCATTAGCTACATCTAAGGCTTTATCAGCAAAAACAGATAAAACTGGAGTTTGTTCTAAAATAGGTTTGGTAAACTCTGAATGTTTTAAAAAGCCAGTATTAGAAATCATTGGTAAAGTTAAAATATATAAAATCATAAAAGCCACTACATAGTTTTTTACCATACCAACAATGGCGCCTAATATTTTTGAGGGAATACCGAAAATAATTGTAAAATTAAGAAGGGTCTCAAAAATACGGGTCGCAAACATTAAAAATTTTAAGCCGGCTAATAGTAGTGTAAATACTAAAAGGAAAGCAATTAATTCATATAAAGCAATATTTAACACGGTAACACCTTTAATCATGCCAAAAAAATTAAAAAATGGCAAATAGTTCATGAAAAATTCACTGATTGGGTCTTTAAGTAAAAAAGCCACAATAATAATTAAAACATAACCAATAAAGTTGACTAAACTTCTAGTAAAACCTTGACGCCAACCCACTAACGCACCTAAAATGATAAATAGAATAATACCAATATCAATTATGTTCATTTCTCATCCTCCTATCATTTATTATATTATATTTACTTTAATAATGCAAGATGACGGACATAAAGTTTTATGATATAATGTAATTGGTGGTAGAAATGGGAAAAAGCGAAGTAAAAACTATTGTTTTAAAAGTAAGTGATAAAACTAAAGAAAAAATGGTGGATTATTTTGAAGATAAAAAACGCGATTTTACCCCACCTTATGCTGTATTTCAAGCTAAAGAAGCTGATACAACAGTCACTTTATATGAAAGCGGAAAAGCGGTTTTTCAAGGGATAAGTGCTGATATCGATGCTAATATGTGGGCCGAAGTAGAAAAAAAGTTTAATCGTAAGGTGGAAATAAAAAGCACCGATAATAAAACCAAAAATAAGCAATGTAAAGTTGACCCTAAAATTTACCAGTCAGATTCTATTGGTTCGGATGAGGTTGGAACGGGGGACTATTTTGGACCAATTATCGTAACGGCAACTTATGTAACTAAAAATGATATAGCTTTTTTAGAACAATTAGGTGTTAAAGATTCTAAAAAACTAACTGATGAAAATATCTTGGCCATCGTACCACAAATTATAAAAAAGATTCCCTATTTTAGTATGATTTTAACTAACCAAGAATATAATCAAAAATATAGTCAAAATATGAATTTAAATGCCATCAAAGCGGTTTTACATAATAAAGTATTACTAGAAATGACTAAAAAATGTACAAACTATGATTATATTGTCGTCGATCAATTTACATCACCTACTAGTTACTTTAATTATTTAAAGGAAACTCCTAACGTAACGCGAAATATTACTTTTATCACTAAAGCCGAAGATCAATGTTTATCTGTCGCTTGTGCTTCTTTAATAAGCCGTTATATTTTTATCAAAGAATTCGATAAAATAGCTAAGAAGTATAATGTTAGCTTACCTAAAGGTGCGGGTGATAAAGTTGATGAAATCGGTGCTTTGTTAGTTAAAGAACATGGATTTGATATTTTAAACAATATTGCCAAATTAAATTTTAAAAATACTGAAAAAATTAAAGAGTTAGTACAAAACTAACTCTTTTTTACATAAAAAAGTCCAGAAGCGGACTTTAACGATAAAACCGGACTCATCCAGGTGGGCGCTACATCATATATTTTAGGATTCTTACCAAAGTAAGCATTCAACACCATATATAAATTAAGCTCCCTATCGTTTACATGTAGGTTTTTCATAACGTCACATCTTCCAGACAATTATATTATAGCATATTTTAGGTAAAATATCACTAGCTTCAAGAAGATTTTACAGTTTATTTTAACGTTTATTTTAATAATCGTCTAAGAAGTTATGTTTTTTATCTTGTTTTTTATAAGAAATAATTGTATTTAAATTGACATTAGTAGCTGAAGTAAAAATACTTTTACATACATCTGGATTATATTTTTCTAAATCTTTGATGAGTTTTTTCATTAAAAGACGTTTCCCACCTTTACTTTTAGTAATCCTACAAGCGCAATCAATAAATTCTAAATTATTATATTTACTAAAAGCCACAATATCTTCTTCTCTAACGAGATATAAGGGTCTTATCAATTCGAGATTTTCAAAGTTATCACTTTTTAATTTAGGCATCATACTTGAATATGAGCCATTATATATTAAATTAAGCAGAATAGTTTCTACTACATCATCCATATGATGACCCAAAGCAATCTTATTACATCCAAGTTTTTGAGCATAATCGTATAAATAACCTCTACGCATGCGCGCACAGAGATAACAAGGGTTATCACTGTCTTTTGAAACATTAAAAATTGGAGTTTCAAAAATATGCGCTTTAATATTTAATAATTTTAAATTTTCTTTGATTTTCTGTAAATTTTCTTCATTATAGCCTGGATTCATAATAATAAACTCTAATGAAAATTTAAAAATGCCATGTCTTTGGAGTTCTTCTAAACATTTGGCTAGTAAAAATGAATCTTTACCGCCACTAATGCAGACCGCTATTTTATCATTTTCATTTATTAATTTATATTCTTTGACAGCTTTGACAAATTTACTCCAAATCGGTTTGCGAAATTTTTTAATGATACTTTTTTCGATTTCTCGGTATTTTTCCACGATATCACCTAGCTTTTATTTAATTTTTACTTCAAGATGTTTGAAATCAAAATTATTTTCCTTATTTCAATTTGATATTTAACTCTTCTAATTGTTTAGAGCTTACTTGATTAGGAGCATCGGTCATTAAACATGAGGCACTGGTAGTCTTTGGAAAAGCAATGACATCTCTTATGTTATCAGTCCCGCTAATAATCATAGTTAAACGCTCAAGACCTAATGCTAAACCTCCATGTGGTGGTGTTCCATAATTTAATGCATCTAGTAAAAAACCGAATTTATTATAAGCTTCTTCTTTATCAAAACCTAAAGCCTCTAATACTTTTTCTTGCATATCTGGTTTATGAATTCTGATACTGCCGCCACCAATTTCATAACCATTTAAAACAATATCATAAGCTCGGGCTAAGGCATGTTCTTTATCATCTAAATTATTAACATCTCTAGGTTGCGTAAATGGATGGTGACAAGAGATATATCTTTCCTCTTCTTCACTATACTCAAACATTGGAAAATCGGTAATCCAAAGAAAATTAAATTTACTTTTATCGATTAAATCTAAATCTCGACCTAATTTTAATCGCAAAGCGCCTAATGAAGTTTTAACAATTTTTTTATCACCGGCGACAATTAAAATTAAATCATTTTTATCTAAATGTAAAATATTTTTTAATGTGCTTAAAGTTGCTTCATCAATAAATTTAGCAATACTACCTGTTAGTTCATCATTATATTTAAGAAATGCTAGCGCATGAGCTTTATAAGTTTTTATGAATTCGGTAAGTTTATCGATATCTTTTCTGGAATAATTATCAGCAGCATTTTTAACTACTAATGCATTAATGATACCGTTATTAGCAATAACATCTTTAAATACTGTAAATTCAGTATTTTGAAAAGCTTCAGTTATATCGTTTATTTTAAGATCAAAACGAGTATCTGGTTTATCAGTTCCATAAATTGCCATAGCATCTTCATATGTCATACGTTTAAAAGGAGTTTTGATTTCTAAATTTTTAGCTTTTTTAAAAATATTAGCAAGCAATCCTTCAGTTAAACTAATAACATCTTCCTCATTTACAAAACTCATTTCTAAATCAATTTGCGTAAACTCAGGCTGTCTATCAGCTCTTAAATCTTCATCACGAAAACATCTGGCAATTTGATAATAGCGTTCAAAGCCAGAAGTCATAAGAATCTGCTTAAAAAGCTGTGGTGACTGCGGAAGCGCATAAAATGAGCCTTTATTAACTCGTGACGGAACTAAATAATCGCGAGCTCCTTCTGGCGTTGATTTACACAAAATTGGCGTTTCAATTTCTAAGAAATCTTGACTATTTAAATATTCACGAGCACTTTGCATTACTAAATGTTTAGTAATAATATTGTTTTTAAGTTCATCACGGCGTAAATCTAAATAACGATATTTTAATCTTGTATCTTCTAAAGCCGTAACATTATTTAAATCAAAAGGCAATTCTTTGGCTTCATTTAAAATATCAATGGCTTCTACGATTACTTCAATTTCGCCGGTCTTTAGTTTATCATTGGCTTTTTCACGAAGAGAAATTTTGCCTGAAGCCGTCACAACATACTCATTTTTAAGCTCTAAAGCAGCATTATAAGCAGGTGAATCTGGTCTTACTACTAATTGGATGATTCCACTACGGTCTCTTAAATCGATAAAGATAAGTCCACCTAAGTCTCTTTTTTTACTAACCCAACCATTTAAAGTAACAACTTCACCAATATTTTTTTTATTAAAATCTGCATTATTTACTTTCATTTTATTCATCACCTAATTTTTCATCAAAAAATTCAATTAAATCTTTAGTATCCACTTTATATTCTTCTTTTGTTTCATTATTTTTAATTGTTAAACATTTAGTTTTAACTTCATCAGGACCAACAATAATAATAAATTTAGCCTTAAGCTTATCAGCATGTTTAAAATTATTTTTAAAGTTTCTTAAAGAATAATCTAAATCAGTTTTAAAACCATTAACTCTTAATATATTAGCAAGCGAAAACATCTCATCTTTTTCTTCTTCACTAGTTGCGAATAAATAAACATCTATTCCATCTTCTTTAGTTAAATTAATGTTTTCAGCCTCTAAAGCTAATAACAATCTTTCAATACCTATAGCAAAACCGACGCCTGGAGTATTAGGACCACCGAGATTTTTTACTAAATTATCATATCTCCCACCAGCACCTAATACATTACCGCTACCAAAACCTTCTATTTCTGACGTTACTTCAAACACAGTATGTGTATAATAATCTAGTCCTCTTACTAAATTATCATTTACGGTATAATCAATTTCCATAAGATCAAGATATTTTTTTACTTCATCAAAATGATGTTTACTTTCTTCATTCAAGTAATTGCTCATTTTAGGAGCATTTTTCATGATATCACTATCAGCATCGACTTTACAATCTAAAATTCTAAGTGGATTTTTTTCATATCTTTGTTGACAATCATCACAAAGTTGACCAATATATGGCTTAAAATAATCTAGCAAAGCATCACGATAATGATTACGTGAATCTAAATCACCTAAACTATTAATATTTACTTTAATATTTTTTAAACCTAAAAGTTTAAAAAAATGATAGACAATACTAATCACTTCGGCATCAATCATAGGACTTAAAGAGCCAAAAACTTCCACTCCAAATTGATTGAATTCGCGATTGCGACCTGATTGTGGTCTTTCATATCTAAACATTGGCCCAAAATACCAAGTTTTTAAAGGATTAGCATCAACGTATAATTTGTTTTCGATAAAGCAGCGAACGACACCAGCTGTACCTTCTGGTCTTAAAGTCAAATCACGATTACCGCGATCTTTAAAATCATAGGTCTCTTTACTGACAATATCTGTACTTTCACCTACGGTACGATGAAATAATTCACGAGCTTCAAATATTGGTGTTTGAACATAGCTATAATTATAATTATCCATAAGACTTGTAATTAACTTTTTTAAATATAAAATTTCTTGGGCTTTTTCATTATAAATATCATAAGTACCTTTAGGTTTTTGTAACATATTATCACTCCTACATCTATTTAAAATTATATGTGTTTTTAACTGAAAAGTCAATAAAAGTCAAGCTTTTACTTGACTTTTAATGTTATCTAGTTTTGCTTCCGTATAAGTTGTCCATAACGGCTTCTTTATCTTTAGCATCTTGCGATTGATAATATTGTACTAATAAATCATTTTGATTATTTTCAGCTACTGGGTTGTTTGAATTATCCTGAATATTTTCGTAGTTATTAGCAGTTGGAACTGTCAAATCACTAACAGAATCAGTTG
>CANRBD010000012.1 GCA_947628765.1 uncultured Bacilli bacterium | reverse complement strand
CTTCAAAATCGTGAACAATTATTAGATGAAAAAGAAAATAATTTAAACCAAAAACAAAAAGATATTCAAAACAAGCAAGTGGAGCTTGAAAATGCTAAAGAAGAACAAATAAAAGAATTAGAAAAAATTTCTGGATATTCTAAAAAGGAAGCTAAAGCTCAAATAATGAAAAATGTTGAAGAAATGATGGATTTAGAAATTTCTTCATATATTAAAAACCGTGAAGCTGAAGCTAAATTAGAGGCTGATAAAAAAGCTAAGTCCATGATGGTTTCTGCAATGCAGAAATATGCTGCTGATGTAGCAAATGAGCAAACAGTAACAGTAGCTACTTTACCTAGTGATGAAATGAAAGGTCGCATCATTGGTAGAGAAGGAAGAAATATCCGTACTATTGAGGCGGTTACTGGCGTTGATTTAATTATTGACGATACCCCTGAAGCTATTGTTTTATCTAGTTTCGATCCTTACCGTAGAGAAATTGCGAAAGTGACATTAGATGCACTTATTAAAGATGGCCGTATCCATCCTGGAAGAATCGAGGAAGTGTATGATAAAACAGTTAAAGAAATGAAAAATAAAGTTATGGAATATGGTGAGAATGCTTTATTCGAACTTGGTATTACAAAAATGGATAATGACTTAATTGAAATTTTAGGTAAATTACATTTTAGAACAAGTTATGGTCAAAATGCTTTGCAACATTCATTAGAAGTTGCTCATCTTGCCGGTTTATTAGCCGGCGAATTAGGGGAAAATGTTAATGTAGCTAAACGTGCAGGGCTTTTACACGACATTGGTAAAGCTATTGATCATGAAGTAGAAGGTAGCCATGTAGAAATTGGCGTCAAACTTGCCGAAAAATATAACGAAAATGAAACCGTTATTAACGCTATTGCTTCACACCATGGTGATACAGCTCCAACTAGTGTTATTTCAGTGTTAGTAGCGATTGCTGATGCTTTATCGGCATCACGTCCAGGAGCAAGAAATGATTCGCTTGAAAATTATGTTCAAAGATTAACTGAACTTGAAAAAATTGGTAATGAAATTCCAGGAGTTGAAAAATCATTTGCTGTTCAAGCCGGAAGAGAATTACGTGTAATTGTTAAACCTGAGGATATCAGTGATACTGAAAGCGTTAAGGTTGCTAGAGATGTTAAAAAACAAATCGAAGATACCTTACAATATCCAGGAACAATTAAAGTAGTTGTTATTCGTGAAACTAGAGTAACTGAGGAAGCTAAATAAGCTTCCTTTTTAAACGTCTGGATTTTCTAAATCATCACTAGAATCACTAGTAAAAGCAACATAAAGGACAATAAGAGTGGCTATAACTGTTAATATACCCGCATCTATTTGCAAATTAGCTGTTTTGGTATCTAAATTGTTTTCTTCTTTAACACCTTTATCAATCACATCAATTATTAAATAACCCAAAGCAATGATTAGACCAATAACCCGATATATTTTTAAAATATCATCGGCTGTTTTATTGCTATATAAAGGTTTTTGCTTTTGGAATTTTAATATTTGGTTATAAGTTAATGTTAAAGATATTATTAAAAGTAAGATAAATAAAAGTGTAAGACCAAACTGCCATTTCGATAGTTTTAATTCTTCATAATCGTAATTGGTCATTCATTTTCGCGTAAATCTTTAAGCTCTAACAGTTCACTTACAGTGACGAATTTATAGCCTTCATCTTTTAACTGTTTAACTACCGATTCTATAGCGCTGGCCGCATAAGAATGGTTGTCATGCATAAGAATAATACTACCATCTTTGACATTTGGCAAAACATTTCTAAGAATCTTATCTTTACTTTTAACTTTCCAGTCCCTAGAGTCTACATCCCATAAAACAAAATATAAATCAGTATAAGATTTTAAGCGATCGGAATATCCACCATAAGTTGGCCTAAAAAGTTTTGGAGTAAAACCGGTGGCTTTTTTTATTTCATTTTGAGTTTTATTAAGTTCATTTTGAAATTCTTCTTTAGAAAGTCTATTTAGCCATTTATGGCTATAAGAATGATTACCTATTTCACTGCCTTCTTTAAGCATTCTAGTTAAGGTCTCATCATAAAAATCTACTTTATTACCAATGACAAAGAAAGTACCGCAAGCATCATATGTTTTTAAAACATCTAAAATTTTATTTGTATATTTACTTGGACCATCGTCGAAAGTTAAAGCTACAACTTTATCATTGTAATCGATATTCTTTTTCTTGATATTAAGATAGATATCAGTATTTTTAGATTTGTCGATATCGATTAATAATTTAAGCGAATTTAAAGGAATATCTAGGTATATTATTTCGCTATTTTTATTTTTTAACATAGCGGGTCCAAAATAGATAGTTAAATTTTCATCATCGATAGTAAAATAGTCATAGTTTACCTGACTTAAAAAATCCATATCGGCGTCTTGGTATTTTTCTAATATTTTTTGTTTGATGTCATAATCCAAAACATCTAAATCTTCAACAATATCTTCCATACTTAAAAATTTTTGGGTATTTTTATCATAAGTGAAAGTTTTAATTTTATTTATTTTTTTTCTAGCTGTGATTTCGGTATTTAAACTGATATTAATCACACTTTCATTTAACTCTTTATAAGTATAAGATATATTTAATTCGGGCTTTTCTTCTTTTTTATATTCTTTTTTAAAATTTGTATATATTCGATTAACATAGCTACTAACGGCATCATCTAAAACGCCGACATTAGTAACAGGATAATTGATACTGACTAATTCTTTTTGATCTTCAATAATAGTTACAACCTCTTTATTGCTGCAACCGGTTATAAACAAGAAAGTTAAAATTAAAAGGATTAATTTTTTCATAGTTTCACCTAAAGAAACATATGCGAAAAACAAGGTTTTTATACATGAACAAAAAAGCGAACATTTTACCTTTTTATAAGCTAAAAAACATGATTTTTAAAAAAACGATTTTTTTTGGAAAAATAAAAAAATTTAAAAAAATAAAAAAAGACATTTTTAATTTTTTTGACTTTTTGGAAAAAATACACTTTGTTAGCAAAACAATAGTTTAGCCTTTAAAAACAAGGGAAAACTCGCAAAAATAACTTCGAGTTAGCAAAAAACAAAAAACCGAAAAAATCAAAAATGTAAAGTTGTCAAAAAAATATTTTTTCTATTTTTGGTGAAAATAAAGGCTTTATGAAAGCTAGATAAAAAAAGTTTAAAAAAAGCGAACATTTAGTATTGACCTTTGGCAATAATAACGTGTATAATTGAATTACGATATAGGAGGCATAAGAGTATGATAGACTTAGAAGAAACATTAACCAAATTACAAGTAATAAAAAGGAACGGTAAAAAAGTTGAATGGAACGGAACTAAAATAGCCGTAGCTATTAAAAAAGGTTTCGATAGTATTAAAACCGAAGAGGGCGAAAACAAATATGATGAAAAAGACATCAATAAAGTTTTCAATTCTGTAGTGAAAAGAATTGAAAAAGAATATTTACCACAAGAAAAAATCAAAATTGAACAAATTCAAGATTTAATCGAAGAAGAACTTAAGAAAAATTATGAAGATGTTTATAAATCATTTTCCGAATATCGTGAACGCCGTAATGCTTCAAGACAAATGTTTTTTGGAGAAAAAAAACAACATAAATTCTTAAAGACAATCGAAAGTTTAGGACTTAAATCATCATTAGAAGAAAACACTAAAAGAGAAAATGCCAACGTTGATGGCGATACAGCTATGGGGACAATGCTTCAATATGGAAGTACAGTTTCCAAAGAATTTGCCAAAGCTTATTTAATGAAACCTAGATTTGCTGAAGCTCATGATAATGGAGATATTCATATTCATGATATGGATTTTATGCCAATGGGAACTACTACTTGCTGTCAAATTGATTTAAAGAAATTATTTGATGGCGGGTTCTCAACCGGTCATGGTCATTTAAGGGCACCTCAAGGAATTATGAGTTATTCTGCTTTAGCCGCTATTGCTATTCAATCTAACCAAAATGACCAACATGGTGGCCAAAGTATTCCAGCTTTTGATTATTATCTCGCACCTGGAGTATTAATTACTTTTAAGAAACAGTTTAAACAATCTATTAGTGATTTCTTAGATTTTACAGAATTTGGTAGCTTTATCAGCATGGATAGAATCGCTAAAGAAATTGATAAATTAAAATCAATAGAGGTTGATTTAAGTATTTTTGATAGCTTTGCTAAAGATTCTGATGAAGTGAAACGTTTATTTAAGAAAAGTTATGACCATGCTTTAGCGAAAACTAATCGTGAAACTTATCAAGCTATGGAAGCGTTTATTCATAATTTAAATACAATGCATTCACGTGCTGGGGCGCAAGTGCCATTTTCATCAATTAATTTTGGAACTGACACTTCACCAGAAGGCAGAATGGTTATTAAAAATTATTTATTAGCTACTGATGCCGGTTTAGGAAATCACGAAACACCAATATTCCCAATTTCTATTTTTAAAGTAAAAGAGGGAGTTAATTATTTCGAAGAAGATCCTAACTATGATTTATTTAAATTATCTTGTGAAGTTTCCGCTAAAAGATTATTTCCTAATTTCTCATTTATCGATTCAACTTTTAATAAAGAAACTTATGATCCAAATGACTACCGTACAGAAGTTGGTTATATGGGATGTCGAACTAGAGTTTTAGCTGATGTGACAGATCCAAACAATCAAATCACACCAGGTCGTGGTAATTTATCATTTACTTCAATTAACTTACCTCGTCTTGGAATTAAACATGGTATTGTGAGTGGAAAAACTGACTTAAAAGGTTTCTATAAAGAACTTGAAGAACTTATGGATTTAGTGAAAGATCAATTACTTGAAAGATTTGAAATTCAATGTTCAAAACATATTTATAATTTCCCATTCTTGCTCGGGCAAGGAGTTTGGATGAATAGTGAAAGACTTAAAAGTACTGATCGCTTACGTAAAGTTTTAAAACATGGAACTTTAACTGTGGGCTTTATCGGTTTAGCAGAATGTTTAAAAGCTTTAATCGGTAAACATCATGGTGAAAGTGAAGAAGCTGAAAAATTAGGTTATGAAATTATTAAATTTATGCGTAAAAAAACAGATGCTTATACGAAAGAATACAATTTAAACTTTTCACTAATTGCGACACCAGCTGAGGGTCTATCAGGCAGATTTACTAATATTGATAAAGCAATTTATGGAAAAATTAAAGGAGTTACTGATAGAGATTATTATACTAATTCATTCCATGTACCAGTTTATTACAACATTTCAGTAGCTAGAAAACTAAAAATTGAAGGTCCATATCATGCCCTTACCAATGGCGGGCACATTAGTTATGTCGAGTTAGATGGTGATACAGCTATGAATACAAAAGCCTTTGAAAAAATCGTTAGAATGATGCATGACAATAATATGGGATATGGAGCTATTAACCATCCAGTAGATAGAGACCCTGTTTGTGGGTATACTGGAGTAATCGGTGACGTATGTCCAGGGTGCGGCCGAAAAGAAAACGAAGGCGTACCAATCGAAAGAATTAAAAATTCAAATTTAACTTGTTTAGGAAGATAGGAGGAGTAAAAATGAAAGCAGAAGAAAAAAAAGTAGGGGAAGGCGTAAAATTCGAAAGAATTAGAAGAATTACAGGTTATTTAGTTGGAACTACTGATAGATTTAATAACGGTAAAAGAGCTGAAGAACACGACAGAGTTAAACATGATGCTTCTAAAATTGTAGCTAGTAATGAAAATTAGATTAGCTAGTTCTATCCAAAGTGATAGTATCGTTGATGGTGAAGGCGTTAGAACAGTTATTTGGACACAAGGTTGTAGCCATAATTGTAAGGGATGTCATAATCCATCAACACATGATTTTAATGGTGGCTTTTTAACAACTACCGAAGAAATCAACAAGGAACTTAAGACTTTAGAAGGACAAGATGGTATTACTTTTTCAGGCGGTGATCCTTTATTTCAAGTAGAAGCTTGTACTGAAATAGCTAAATATGCTAAAAGTATGGGCTTAGATGTTTGGTGTTATACAGGATTTACTTATGAACAGTTAATAACTAAAGAAAAAAACAGAGAGTTTTTAAAATATGTCGATGTGCTTGTCGATGGCAAATTTATTTTAGAAAAGCGCAGTCTTAATATCGATTTTCGTGGTTCACGTAATCAGCGTATTATCGATGTACCAGCTTCTTTAAAAGAAAACAAAGTAGTCTTAATTCCAAAATACGTTAGTGAGCGTTATGTTAGTGTAGACGTACCAAGAGAGAAGTATATTTATATCTAAAAAAGATTTAAATATAAAAAATTATTAAAATAATTGACATTTCTTTGTAAAAGTGTTAATATTTACTTAGACACACAAAGGAGTGTTTTTTATTTGAAAAAAATCATAGAATTAAAAGTAGGTGAACTATGGAAAAACTTAAAAAAATATTTATGGGTGTAAAAAAGGAAATGACTAGAGTTAGATGGCCCAAAAGAAAAGAAATGATTAAATATTCAATCGCTGTTTTAGTTTGTATCATTGTCTTTGCTTTATTCTTTGTTTTCTCTGATTTAATTATTGCTGCTATTAGATCATTTATGGAGGGTAAATAATTATGCAAAAGGAATGGTATGTTGTTAATACTTATTCTGGGCACGAGGATAAAGTAAAAGAAAAATTAGAAATGCGTGCTACTTCTATGGGAATGGAAGATTATATTTTAAGAGTAGTTGTTCCAACGCAAACGGAAATTGATGATAAAGGCAAAGAAAAAGTCAAAAAAATGTTTCCTGGATATATATTAGTAGAAATGGTTATGACAGATGAAGCATGGTTTGTTGTTCGTAACACTCCAGGAGTAACGGGATTTATTGGCTCTTCTGGTAAAGGAGCAAAGCCTTTTCCACTTACACCATCAGAAGTGGATCATATCTTAGGCTCAATGGGTATGAGTAGATTAGATATTGCTAATGAACTCGCAATAGGTGATAAAGTTGAAGTTACTTCAGGACCATTTGCTAATATGGTAGGAACAGTTAAAACTATTGATTTGGAAAATGCAAAGTTGGAAGTAGCTTTAGACTTATTTGGCCAAGAAACAATAGTGGAACTAGAACTTTCACAAATCACCAAAGCATAGTTTACAAAAATAAAAAAATATGTTATTATTATAGGGCTATATTGATTTAAATATAGATTAAAAGTGGGAGCGAAAGATGCATTTGAACCACAACGCGAAAAAATATAATAGGAGGTGTTTTTCGTGGCAAATATCATTAATAAAATTAAATTACAAATTCCAGCAGGAAAAGCAACACCTGCTCCACCAGTCGGAACAGTTTTAGGTCCAGCCGGAATTAACTTACAAGACTTTTGTACTAAATTTAATGATGCAACTAAAGATAAAATGGGAGATGTATTACCAGTTGAAATTAGTATCTATGAAGATAGAAGTTTCGACTTTATAATCAAAACTCCACCAGCTGCATTTTTACTTAAGAAAGCTTGTAAAATAAATAAAGGCGCTAGCGATGGTAAAAACGGTAATGTTGGTACTATCACAGAAGCCCAATTAAGAGAAATTGCTGAGACGAAATTACCAGATTTAAATTGTTATACCGTAGAAGCAGCGATGAAAATCATCGAAGGTACAGCTTTAAATATGGGCATTAAAATAGAAAGATAAAAATATAATAAACATAGGTAAAACCTATGTGGGAGGAAATTTTCGCATCTATTCCACTATAACCACATAAGGAGGTAAAATAATGAAAAAAGGGAAAAAATATACTGCCGCTTTAGAAAAAGTAGAAAAAAATAAATTATATACTAAAGAAGAAGCAGTTAAATTAGTTAAAGAAACAAGCACATCTAGTTTTGATGCTACTGTTGAACTAGCTATGCGTCTAAATTTAGATACTAAAAAAGCTGATCAACAGTTAAGAGGCGCTATTGTTCTTCCTAAAGGAACTGGTAAAACTAAAAAAGTATTAGTAATTGCCAAAGGTGAAGCGGCCAAAGAAGCTAAAGATGCTGGAGCTGATTATGTTGGCGATACAGATATGTTAGAAAAAATCGAAAAAGAAAACTGGTTTGGTTTTGATGTAATGATCGCTACTCCAGATATGATGCCAGCTTTAGGTAAGATTGGCCGTGTATTAGGACCAAAAGGTTTAATGCCAAATCCTAAAACCGGGACTGTTACAACTGACACTAAAAAAGCTGTTGAAGAAGTTAAAAAAGGACGCGTTGAATATCGTACTGATTCATTTGGTAATGTTCATGCAATTATTGGTAAAGTTTCTTTTAAAGAAGAAGATTTACTTGAAAACTTAAATGCTTTTGTTAGTTTAATTGTTAAAAGCAAACCAACTGTAGTTAAAGGAACTTATATTAAAAATATTTCAGTTTCTTCAACTATGGGTCCTGGCATCAAAATTGATGTAAATAGCTTTGACTTTTAAAAAAAATATGATATAATAAATTTGCTGAAGAAATAATGCCGTAGACAGTAGGTGCTGATAAGCTTAATTTCCTACCGAGGATACTTATTCAAATAAGTTTTTTCGCCCTGTCTATGATGGGGCTTTTTTAACGGCGTAAATAAGCATAAGGAGGTGTAAAGTTGGCTAATCAAAAAATCTTAGACAAAAAGCAAGAAATCATTAATGAAATTGCAAAGAAAACTGAAGAAGCAAATTCCATCGTTCTTTTTGAATATCAAGGCCTTACAGCCATGGATACTAATGAGCTAAGAAGAGCGTTAAAAGAAAGCGGTTCAGATTTCAAAATTTACAAAAATACATTGGTTAAACGAGCATTTTCAGGATTAAAGATTGATTTGGATGAACACCTAGAAGGACCTAAAGCTATTGCTTTTGGAACTGATGCGGTAGCTCCAATTAAAACTTTAAGCGAATTTGCTAAAGAACATCCAGCTTTAATACTTAAAGTTGGTATTGTCGAAGGTGAGATTGCTGATGAAGCAAAATTAAAACAACTTTCTACTATTCCATCAAGAGAAGGCCTACTTACAATGCTTGCTGGTGGACTTTTAGGAACAGTAAGAGATTTATCTATTTGCTTAGATTTATATGGCAAACAATTAGAAGAAAAATAATTTTATAAAGGAGGAAAAGAAAAATGGCAAAATTTACAAAAGAAGAATTTATCGAAGGATTAAAAGAAATGAGCATTCTTGAAGTTAAAGAATTAGTAGACGCTATGAAGGAGGAATTTGGTGTCGATCCAAGCGCTGTAGCTGTAGCGGCTCCAGCTGCATCAGACGCTGCGACAGCTGATGCTGGTTCTAGTACAGTTACTGTTGTTTTAACAAGTGCTGGTGGAAACAAAATTCCAGTTATTAAATTAGTTCGTGATTATACTGGTCTTGGACTTAAAGAAGCTAAAGATATCGCTGATAATGGTGGTAATGTTAAAGAAAACATTAGTGCTGATGAAGCTAACGAAATTAAAGCTAAATTCGAAGAAGCTGGCGCTACTGTTGAAATCAAATAATGATAATATTTATAAGCTTAAGCCTGCATTTTGAAATATAAGTGCGGGCTTTAGCTGTTTAATAAAAGGAGAAAATATGGCGCATTATTTTACTAATGATTGTGTTAGTAGTAATCCGAAAAAAATCAATGTTAAAATAAAAAACAGAGATTATACTTTTAAAGTTGATAATGGTGTATTTTCTAAAAGCGGTTTGGACTATGGGACTAGGACACTTTTAGAAAGTTTACCTTTAGAAAAAATAAAAGGGGATGTTTTAGACTTTGGCTGTGGTTATGGTCCTATTGGAATTTTTATAGCTAAAGAAACAGAATCTTTTGTCGATATGGTAGATATTAATGAACGCAGTTTAAAATTAGCGTTAGAAAATTCCGGGATAAATAACGTAGAAACAAATGTATTTAAAAGTGATGTATATGAAAACATTACCAAAAAATACGATTATATTATTACCAATCCACCAATTAGAGTTGGTAAAAAAATCTTATATAAAATATTATTTGAAGCAAATAATTTTTTAAAAAGTGGTGGCGAGCTTTGGTTAGTAGTTAATAAGGATCAGGGTGCAAAATCACTTTATAAAGATTTAAGTGAAACCTATAATGCAGAGGTTATTACTAAAAATAAAGGTTTTTATATAATATGCGCGAAAAAGTATTGACAATTTGCGCATCATAATTTATAATTATAAATTGGCGATGTATACTTTGCTTCGGTGTATACAACTAAAAAAATCTAGGTTATAGGGGTGAAAATTTGGCTTATACAATTCAAAAAATTAACAAAAATCGCGAGAGAAGAAGTTACGGTAAAACTAAAAATGCCATCGAATTAAAAGGGCTATTAGACATTCAAAAGGAATCATATAATTGGTTTTTAACGGAAGGAATACAGGAAGTCTTTGATGATATTTTTCCAGTGGAAAGTTTCACTGGAAATTTGTCGTTAGAATTTGGCGATTATTCATTCGATGAACCAAGATATTCTATCAAACAGTGTAAAGATCGAGATGCGACTTATGCGGCTCCACTTAAAGTTGAGGCGAGACTTTTTAATGTGGAAACTGGTGAAGTCAAAGAACAAGAAATTTATTTAGGCGATATGCCAATTATGACAGAAAGTGGTTCATTTATTATTAATGGTGCTGAAAGGGTTATTGTATCTCAATTAGTTAGATCACCTTCTGTTTACTTTGGTAAAGAAGTTGATAAGAAAAATGGTAAAGTAACCACTTCAGGACAAATTATTCCATCAAGAGGAACTTGGCTTGAATATGAAACTGACGCTAGAGATGTTGTTTATGTCAGAATCGATCGTACGAGAAAAGTACCAATTACGACACTATTAAGAGCTGTCGGTCTTTCTAGTGATGCGGATATTATCTCATTATTTGGTGAAGATGAATATTTACTTAAAACTATTGAAAAAGATACTAATAAAAATACCGATGAAGCTTTAATCGATATTCATTCCAAATTACGTCCTGGCGAACCATCTACTTTAGAAAGTGCGAAAAATCAACTTATTACAAGATTTTTTGACGCATTTAGATATAATTTAGAGAAAGTTGGAAGATATAAATTCAACAAAAAATTAAATATTGTTGATCGTCTTTTAGGATGCACGTTAGCTGAAACGATTAAAGTCGACAAAAAAACGATTGCTAAAGAAGGCGATGTAGTAACTAAAGAACTTTTAGAAGAATTAAAACCTATTTTTGCTGAAGGTTATAATAAAAAAGAAGTATTAATCAATACTGATTTAGATACTTATAATGAAATACAAACAATTAAAGTTTATTCTAAATTAAATAAAGATAAAGTAGTGACTATTATCGGTAATGATCAAAATACGGAAATTAAACGTCTTACTATTTCAGATATTTATGCTTCAGTATCTTATTATTTAAATTTACTTGAAGGTATTGGTTCATTTGATGAAATCGATCATTTATCAAATAGACGTGTAAGACAAGTCGGAGAACTTTTACAAAATCAATTTAGAGTTGGAGTTAGCCGTATCGAAAGAATGATTAGAGACCGTATGAGTACGCAAGATATTAATGAAGTTACCCCTAAAAGCTTAATTAATATCCGCCCACTTACAGCCGCTATCAAAGAATTCTTTGGTTCTTCACAACTCTCACAATTCATGGATCAAATCAATCCCGTGGCTGAACTTACTCATAAAAGAAGACTTTCATCATTAGGTCCAGGAGGACTTTCAAGAGATAGAGCAGGTATGGAAGTACGTGACGTAAATCCATCACATTACGGTAGATTATGCCCAGTTGAATCTCCAGAAGGACCAAACATTGGACTTATTACTTCTTTAGCTAGTTACGCTAAGGTTGATGAATATGGTTTTATTATGACACCTTATCGTAAGGTAGAAAATGCTCATGTTACCGATGAAATTAGGTATATGACAGCTGATGAAGAATTAGATTATTATATCGCTCCAGCGACGATTCCACTTGATGAAACTGGTAATATTGTTAATGAAAGAGAAACTGTCAGATATCAAACTGATACAATGATGATTGAAAAAGAGAAAATCGATTATATGGATGTTTCTCCACAACAAGTAATTTCAATAACTACTAGTGGAATTCCATTTTTGGAACACGATGATGGTAAACGTGCATTAATGGGAGCTAACATGCAACGTCAAGCTATTCCACTTATTAAAACCGAAGCACCTTTAATTGGAACGGGTGTAGAAGCGATTGCCGCTCGTGATTCTGGTGCCGTGATTACCGCTAAAGCTGATGGTGTAGTGGAATATGTCGATGCTAGAAAAATAATTATTAAGAATAAAAAAGAAACAGATACTTATTACTTATCTGGCTTTGAAAAAAGCAATGCCGGTACTTGCTATCACCAAGTGCCAATAGTTAAAAAAGGTGAAAAAATTAAACGTGGTGAGGTTATTGCCGATGGTCCAAGTACGGATCAAGGAGAAATGGCTTTAGGTCGCAACGTAACAGTGGCTTTTGTCAATTTTGATGGTTATAACTATGAGGATGCTGTCGTTTTAAATGAAAGATTAGTTAAAGATGATGCTTATACTTCAATTCATATTAAAGATTACGAAATTGAATGCCGTGATACGAAATTAGGTACCGAGGAATTTACTAGAGATATTCCTAACGTTAGTGAAGAAGCTCGTAAAAACTTAGATGAAAATGGTATTGTTCGTATTGGTACCGAAGTTAAAGATGATGATATTTTAGTAGGTAAAGTTACCCCTAAAGGTATGGCCGAACTTACGAGTGAAGAAAAATTATTACATGCTATTTTCGGTGAAAAAACACGTGAAGTTAGAGATACTTCATTACGTGTACAACACGGCGGTGGCGGAATTGTTCATGACATTCAAATTCTAACTAAAGAAAATGGTGATGAACTTCCTGCTGGTGTTAGTAAAAAAATCCGTGTCTATATCGCCCAAAAGAGAAAAATCTCAGTTGGTGATAAAATGGCCGGACGTCACGGAAATAAAGGTGTTATATCTTTAATCTTACCAGAAGAAGATATGCCATATATGGAAGATGGTACAACAGTTGATGTTTTACTTAATCCACTTGGCGTACCATCACGTATGAATATTGGCCAAATTTTAGAATTACATTTAGGAATGGCTGCTAAGTCATTAAATGTTCATATTGCAACACCAGTTTTCGATGGTGCTAAAAGAGAAGAAATTATCGAAGCCTTAGAAGAAGCTAATTTACCTACTGATGGTAAGATGACTTTATATGATGGTCGTACAGGTGAACCTTTTGATAACCGTATTGCTGTCGGAGTAATGTATATGGTTAAACTTGACCACATGGTTGATGATAAACTACATGCGCGTTCAACAGGACCATACTCATTAGTTACCCAGCAACCACTTGGTGGTAAAGCACAATTCGGTGGACAACGTTTTGGTGAGATGGAGGTTTGGGCTTTATATGCTTATGGAGCTGCCAATATCTTACAAGAAATGATGACGATTAAATCAGATGATGTCACTGGCCGTGTTAAAGTTTATGAAGCTTTAGTTAAAGGTGAAGAACTTCCTAAATCAGGTGTTCCAGAAAGCTTTAGAGTTGTTATTAAAGAATTCCAAGCATTAGGACTTGATATTACAGTTTTAAATGAAAATGGTGAATTTGTCGAGCTTAAAGATTTAGAAGAAGCCGAAAAAGATAGCTTTGTAGTTGAATCTGATTTGGAAAGTGAAATTTTAAAAACGAAAAAAAATAGCGAACAAGGCGAAAACGAATTATCTAATGAATTAGATAGTGAGGAAGATGCCAACTTAGATGAGGATTCATCACTAAATAATGAATTAGAAGAAGAAATTCAAGATTCATATGATGATGAGTTTGATGAGGAAAATCTAAGTTCGCCATTAGATGAAGAAATTCTGGAAGGGGATGATAAGTAATGGATGCTAATAGTTTTGAAGGCTTAAGAATTGCTATCGCCTCACCAGAAAAAATTCGTTCTTGGTCTTACGGTGAGGTCAAAAAAGCGGAAACAATGAATTATCGTACTTTAAAACCAGAACGTGATGGACTATTTTGTGAAAAAATTTTTGGTCCTACTAAAGACTTTGAGTGTGCTTGCGGAAAATACAAGAGACTTAGATATAAAAATATAATTTGTGATCGTTGCGGAGTTGAAGTTACTAAAGCTAAAGTTCGTCGTGAACGTATGGGTCATATCGAGCTTGCAACTCCAGTATCACATATTTGGTTCTTTAAAGGTGTACCTTCTAGGATGGGTTTAGTTTTAGATATGTCACCTCGAGAACTTGAAGAAGTATTATACTTTGTTTCTTATGTTGTTTTAGATCCAGGGGATACTCCTTTAGAGAAAAAACAAACAATAAGTGATAAAGAATACCGTTCATATTTAGAAAAATATGGTTCATCATTTAGAGTAGGGATGGGAGCCGAAGCTATTAAAGAGTTACTTAAAGAAGTAGATCTTGAAAAAGAAGTGGCTGATATCAAAGCTCAAATTGATGAAATTAAAGATACATCTAGTCAAAAACGTGTACGTTTAATTAAACGTTTAGATGTTTTAGATGCTTTCTTAGAATCAGGTAATAAGCCAGAGTGGATGATTTTGGATGCCCTTCCAGTTATTCCACCAGAACTTAGACCAATGATTCAATTAGATGGTGGAAGATTTGCTACTTCTGATTTAAATGATTTATATCGAAGAGTTATTAATCGTAATAATCGTCTTAAAAAATTAATTGATTTAGGAGCGCCTTCAATAATCATTCAAAATGAAAAGCGTATGCTTCAAGAAGCTGTTGATGCTTTATTTGATAATGGTAGACGTGGTAAAAATATAACTGGACCTGGTAATAGACCTTTAAAATCTTTAGCTAGTATGCTTAAAGGTAAACAAGGACGTTTCCGTCAAAATTTACTTGGTAAACGTGTTGATTATTCAGCTCGTTCAGTTATTGTGGTTGGACCATCACTTAAAATGTATGAGTGTGGTATTCCAAAAGAAATGGCTTTAGAGTTATTTAAACCACATGTTATTAATGGCTTAGTTACTAAAGAAATTGCTAGCAATATTAAAGCCGCTAAAAGAATGATTGAAAATCAAGATGAAAGAGTATGGGATATTGTTGAAGAAAAAATAAAAGAACATCCAGTTTTATTAAATCGTGCTCCAACACTTCATAGATTAGGTATTCAAGCATTTGAACCTAAATTAATTGAAGGTAAAGCGATTAGACTACATCCACTTGTATGTACAGCTTTCAACGCGGACTTCGATGGTGACCAGATGGCGGTTCACGTACCTATTAGTAAAGAAGCCCAAGCCGAAGCTAGAATTTTAATGTTAGGTGCGAACAATATTCTTTCACCTAAAAATGGTGAACCTATTACTACACCTTCACAGGATATGGTTTTAGGTAACTATTATTTAACAATGGAAAAAGCTGGTTTAGAAGGTGAAGGTAGGGTTTATAAAAATAGTAATGATGCGATTATGTCACACCAAAGAGGAGAAATTACTTTGCACACCCGTATTGCTGTTCCCGTAAAATCTTTTAGACATAAGATTTTTCCAGATAAATACATGGATAAATATTTAGTGACTACGCCTGGTAAATTAATTTTTAATGATGTTTTTCCAGATACATTCCAATATGTAAATGATGGTAGTCAGACTAACCTTAAAAATATTACTCCAGCTAAATATTTCATCGATAAAGGCAAAAATATTCCAGAGGAAATTAAGGCTATGCCACTCGCACCAGCCTTAAACAAAAGTGCTTTAGGTGAGTTAATTTCACAAATTTATAAGAGATATCATACTACGGAAACTTCAGTTATGCTTGATGCAATTAAAGATTTAGGGTTTAAATATTCAACTTTATCTGGTATTAGTTTTTCCATCGCTGATGTTGAAGAAAGTAAAATCAAAAAAGAAGTGGTTGAAAAAGCCCAAGAAAAAGTCGATGCTATTAACAAGCAATTTAAACGTGGTTTAATTACGGATAAAGAAAGATATGATAGAGTTATTGATACATGGTTCAAAGCTAAAGATGATGTCTATGAAGACCTCGAAAAATGGCTTAAAGATCATCCAGAATCTTCAATTAGTATGATGATTGATTCTAAAGCTCGTGGCTCTATTAAAGAATATGGTCAGTTAGCTGGTATGCGTGGTATCATGAATAAGCCAACTGGTGATTATGTTGAAATTCCAATTATCTCATCATTTAGTGAAGGAGTTACAGTTTCTGAATTCTTCACTTCTACCCATGGTACACGTAAGGGAGCCGTTGATACAGCTCTTAAAACAGCTGATGCTGGATATTTAACTAGACGTTTAGTTGATGTTGTCCAAGATGTTATCGTAAGAGAAGATGATTGTGGTACTGACCAAGGTATTATGGCAACAGAAATTTTAAATTCTGATGGTACTTTAATTGAGTCATTAGAAGAACGTATTACTGGTAGATATACTAGTAAGAAAATTGTTAATCCAGAGACTAAAGAAGTTATGTATGATAAAGATACTTATATTACCGAAACAATCGCCGAAAAAATTGTTAAAGCTGGAATTAAACAAGTACCAATTAGAAGCGTTCTTACTTGTAGATCAGAACATGGCGTATGTCGCAAATGTTATGGACGTAATTTAGCTACAGGTTCTGAAGTAGAAATCGGCGAAGCTGTAGGTATTATGGCTGCTCAATCAATCGGTGAACCTGGTACACAGCTTACTATGAAAAACTTCAATACTGGTGGAGTTGCTGGTGGCGAAGATATTACTCAAGGTTTACCTCGTGTTCAAGAAATTTTTGAAGCCCGTAATCCAAAAGGTAAAGCTACCATTGCCGAAATCAATGGTGTTGTAACTAAGATTGAAGATGAGGGTGGACACTTTAAAATTTCAGTTAAAAATGATATCGAAACTAAAGAACATTCTACCAATTATGGTGTTGATGTTGTAGTTGAAGTAGGGCAGGAAGTTAAAGCTGGTCAAAAATTAACTAGAGGGGCTATTAACCCTAAAGAATTACTAGTTGTTACTGACCCTATTACTGTTCAAGAATATATTTTAAGTGAAATTCAAAAAGTTTATCGTTCTCAAGGTGTTGAAGTTAGTGATAAACATATTGAAATTATCGCTAAACGTATGATTTCTAAAATTAAAATTGTTCTTTCAGGTGATTCATTATTCTTGCCTGGAACCATGATTGATATAAATCACTTTACAGATATTAATAAAAAATTAATCTTAGAAGGTAAAAGACCAGCTACTGGTAAACCTGTATTATTAGGTATTACTAAAGCTTCACTTGAAACAGATTCCTTCTTATCAGCGGCATCATTTCAAGAAACGACTAGAATTTTAACAGATGCTGCAGTTCACGGTAGAGTAGATATGTTAAACGGTTTAAAAGAAAATGTTATTATCGGAAAACTTATTCCTGCTGGTACCGGGGCTAAACAATATCGTGAAAGTGAATACACTTTAGAAAACGAATTATTACAAGAAGAGCCTCTTGAGGCTTTAGAACAAGAACTAATGGATTAATCCATTAGTTTTTTTGTGCAAAAAAGAGAATTTTGAAAATTTAGAAAAAAAGCAGGAATTTAGGTTATTTTTAGGGTATGTTTTATATGAAGGGGCTAGAAAGAGAGGTGCGA
>CANRBD010000011.1 GCA_947628765.1 uncultured Bacilli bacterium | reverse complement strand
TATAAGCCATTAAAGCAAGCTTTATTTAGATAAATAGTACGAGCTGCTCTTTTGTAATCTGCTAATTTGTTAAATTTTCTTTTATCTCTATCTAAATTTCTAATTTTATAATAATATTCCTCTGAATGTTCAGTTTCATGGTGATTTAATTCTCTACACATTGCTTCAAACTTTTTTTCATCTTTAATACACTCATATACATTCATAAGTTCTACATTAAAATCATTAATAACTGCTTTTTTAGGTGATAATTCAAATAATAATGCTCCTCCACCTACAAATGGTTCATAATAAGTATTAAATTCATCTGGAATATATTGTTTTAATTTATCAATTATCTGTCTTTTGCCACCAGCCCATTTTACAAATGGTTTTCCTTTAATCATAATTAACCCAACCTCATTTCTGAATAATACTATGTTTCATAAAATAAAATGGACTAGCAAATAGTCCACTAAATTAAATTAATGATTGGAACTGCTATGTAAATAATCATAAATATTATAGATATAATTCTTTCATATATTGAGAGAGATGTTAAAACAGATATTCTTTTCCATTCTTCTTTAAATAAATAGCCAAAATCTTCTTCAAATTCATTGATAATATCAAATTTAATTTTGTTCCTTTTACAATAATTTAAAATGGATAGAAACCATATTACACAAATTACTATGCCTATCATTGTTCCAATAATTATATTGGATAATTCTTTAATAGTTAAAATATATGATAAAAATGCTAAATTTATTGTTAAATATATATTATTTTGTGTAATCCGTTTATCACTATTTTTTTCTGCTGAATCAATCATAATTTTATACTGTTCAAATTTTATGTCCTCTTTTTTCATATTCTATCCAACCAATTTTTAATATTCTCCCAACTCCATTTCACAATTGTTACATCATCTAGTTCTTCTGGTAAATTAAAGTTTGTATCATTATTATGTCCCCATATTCCTCTACAAGGTACAAACTCTTCTTTTGCACAATTAATTTCCCATAATTGACCACTTGCTTTTTTTGTATTTTGAGTTACTATAGCAATTAATCCATCACAACTTTTAATTTTCGTTCTACATTTTGTTTTCCATTCAGAATCCCAAGGCTCTTTTACAGACATATCCACAAATTCAAATGGACTATTATCATTTCTTGCTTGTCCAACTAGAAAATCTCTTAAATTACTATCTTCTACTGCAAAACTAATAAAAATTCTTTTTTTCATATTATCAATCCTTTCTCACTACTTAAAAGTTCACACTAACCCTGTTTACATTATACCACATAAAAAGACATTTTTCTTCAAAATGTCTTAATTTTCATCAATATTTTAAATATATTACTCATTATTCCCCATAAAAATTCTATCCCCAGCTTTTACGGTATAGGTATTGCCTGATGAAGCTGGACTACTTGATGGTCCTGGAACAATTAATGCCTGGCCTATTTGCAAGGTATTACTAGTTAAACCGTTTAAAGTTTTAAGTTCATTTACCGTGATATTATATTTTTTAGCGATACTCCATAAGCTATCTCCTGATTTTACAATATAAGTATTACCAGATGGCACTGATGGAATTTGATTACCTAATTTGGTTTCAATTACAGCATCGACAACGGCATCAACATATTTTTTATAATTATTTTGAATACGCGCTAAATCAGTAGGATTATCGATAAAACCATATTCGACAATTACTGGTTCAGTAGTGCCTGTATTGCGATGGATAAAATAATAATCCTTTGATGTATCACTAGGTAATCTACGTTGATAAGTTTTTCTTACCTTTTGTCCAGCATTACCTAAAGCCGTCAAAATATTATTAGCTAAATTACTATTATTTCTTAAAGCATAAATGACTTCGGCACCTTCAGCTCCTTGAATGCCTGAGCCAGCAGCATTTATATGATTAGAAATAACCACGACATTAGGATTATTACCATAAGCATTTAAAATACGATTTACTCGATCAGTAGGTGATATTGTTTCATCAGTATTTCTAATTAAAGTAACGGGCACTCCTCTATTTCTAAATTGCTCAGTCATATACTGCGCAATTTTTAAAGTTAAATCTTTTTCTTTAGTACCGGAACTACTCACAGCTCCACTATCTGTTCCGCCGTGTCCGGCATCTACAACCACTTGTAAATTATTCATCTTTTCACCCTCCTAAATTAATATATGTAATTTATTTATTTGGGTTAAAGTTTAATAAAAAACATTTAAATATTTTATTTCATACTTAAATGTTTTTAAAATCACTAGAACAATATAATTCAATATATTCTAATCTTTCTTCATTGTTAATAATATAGCTATTGTCTTTAAACATTTTTTGTAATTTATCATATTTACCATTAATGCTTTCGTGACTAGCAATAATCAGGAGTTGAATCATAAGAATACGTATACTTATTATCCATAAATTCTCCTATATTTTTCGATAATTTTTTTTCTTTCTTTTTCATAAGTAGATTTGCCAGTAATGCAATTATAAAGTTTTTGCTTAATTTCTTTAGTTAAAGGCATACCCTCTTGAGCCATAGCACCATCAACTTTTCTAATTTTTTCTTGTATTTCAGTTTCAGTTAATTGTTTACTTGCCATAAAAATCACTCGTTTTCCTAATTATTTTATGTAAATATTATACCATATTTCCCCTAAAATATCATTAGTTTTAGCTAAAGAAAAAGCACTTTTGTGCTTGTATAAATAAGGTTTGCTACTATCTTATTTTGGAAATAAAAGATGCTCCTTGTCCGGCATTTACGACCACTTGTAAATTATTCATCTTTTCACCCGCCTAAATTAATATATAATTTATTTAAGGTAAAATTTAATTAAAGAACATGTTTTATTACATTACTATATTTTTTATGCACATGAACCTTTAAAATAAATTATAATATGTTCCATTATCAAAGGCTTCCATTTCTTCTAGAAATATATCCATATTATCTTTTATTTCGTGACATAAAAGTTTATAGTCTTCTTTTTTGACATATCCTTTTTCACTCATACATTCATAAAACTTTTTAATACTAGTAGCGGTTTGTTTTAATGAATTTTTTGAAGACCATAAACATTTTTCTATAAACCAGCCATCTAAAAAACCATAGACAGAGTGTACACCCTCTTCCATTGTTCTGGCATCATAATAATTTAAATAATCATTAATATATAAAGACGCATTATTTACATGCCTTCTAATTGTTTTTGCAGCTAATTTTTTTTGAACTAGCCAGTTTTGAAAATCTTTAATAAATTTTTCATTTCTTGTACGATTTTCTGCGGATTTCTCCTTCCAAATCTTATAATCCATTACACATAACTCCTATTTTGCTTTTTTACTTTCTAATAATTTCATAAATTTATCTTTGTTTTTTAATACATTCATAATCTCTTCTTTAAATGCTGGCTTATTTTGATAATTAGGATACATCTCATCCAACATTTCAAAAATAAAATCTTCAGAATTATTTAGTTCTCCCATTTTTTTAATATATCTACATAATCCATAATAACTATTTCTATCTGAAACATCTTTACTGTTTTCTATTACTAAAGGTTTATATAATTTTAATAACTCTTTGGAGTATTTATCTTTCAATCCATCTTGATATCTTGAAAGTGTGGAAAGTGTTGGCGATTGTTTTAACAAATTAAACAATTTTTCAGTTTCTTTTTCTTCCATATAGATATCTTTTAATAGATTATTATCTGGTTCAATGTTTGTAATTATTTTTTCTTTTATTTGAGGCCATTCCATTTTAGAACACAATTCTTTTAATTCTTTAAATCTATTAAAATCTGATGTTTCGATGATTACCTCTGACAAAAGTTCTTTTCTTTCACTAAGCATATTATTTTCATCATAAATTTTTAGCAATTCATTATAGGCATTATATTTTCCAAGATTTTTTTTAATGTTATCTTTTAGTATTTTTATAACTTCAGGTGTATTTTTCTCTTTCTTTAAATATTTTAATAGCAATTCGTTGATATAATAATTATCAATATTGGCATAACACATTTTTATTGCCTTCTTTTTATCAATGAAATTATACATTAGTTCAATTTTGTCAGCCAAAATATTTACAAAAATACCATAATCAAATTCTAACTTATCTAGAACCCTTATAACTTTGGTAGCAGTTATTTTATCATTAGCAAAAAGAATTAGTGAATATAGTGGTGCATCCGAAAAATCATCTAATGACTTAGCATTATAAATTTCGTATGCCCATTTTGAAAACGTTTCAAAAGAATTTTCATTATATAAAAGCTTACTTGCCACATCGCTAATTGTATATAATGCTTCTTGATATTCACCATTAGAACCATCCATAGAAACTTCACTTATGAAAAAATAAGAGTATTTTATAAGGTCAAAAGCATCATCGTAATTTTTCGTGTCGATGAAATTATCGATGTAATTTGCTACTCTATCAATTAGGTGAACAAATTTCCGACCATTATAGTAATCCACAAATCCATATCCATCACTTATTTGTCTAAGTTCATGTTTCATCATATCATAGATTTTAGAAAGATCAGCATCAGCTTTAAATGATTCTTTGATTTTAGGTTTCACATTTTCTAGTTCAGGAACTTCATTTTCATCTAAATAGTATAATGCGGCTGCCATGTGTTTGCACATAAATTCACCATCTGCAGAATATGGGCATGTGCAATAGCCATATAAAAATTCATTATTTTCCATTGTAAGTTCAACTTTATATATATCACTACCATCAATATAGGCCGTTACGGTATCACCTTGACACCAAATATTCATAATTCTATTTTCTCTATAATACCTTTCCCCTCTAGACAAAATACTAGGTTCAAAATAGCCTTCAAAACTATTATCATTTAATATTTTTTTCATAAATCATTACTCCATTTATAAATTAAATTTTATTTAAAATTATATTCTTTTTTCAAATCTTCTAAAATTTGATACACTACTGGGCAAATCTTACTGTTATTAACTATCGTAAACAAACTGAATAATCTTTCTGGCTTATCAGTGTATGGATAATCAGTACATGATTGTGGCTTACATTTATCAAGCTCACACTTACCTTCTTTTAAAAATGGACATGGACTAGCAACGTATTCTCCATGATTTTCAGTTAAAACTTCATTTTTTAGTTTATCTATATCATAGTTATACTCCTTACATATTTTTTTTAGTTCGTGTTCTGTCATAGATATTCCAAGCTCCTTACAACAGTTCCGACATTTTGCACAATCAAAATTTTTAAAGTATTTATCATGAAGTTTTTTAAATTGCTTATCTAAAGTTTCCTCATCAGCATGACTTTTTAAATATCTTCTAAATTTATAATTTTCATCAATTTTCTTTTCTTTAATATCTTTTACCTCTATCATATAATTCACTCCTTATTTATCTAATAATCCATTTATTATATTTTTTTGTATTTTGCTCATTAACATCTGATGAATTATTTTATCGATTATTTATCTTATCTAACATTGATATTAGATATCAATCTTCTAAAAAATATTTTGCCATTTTTTCATAATTGTCTTGACTATTTAAACATGTATCTATTAAATAAGTTTTGTCATTATGTAATTGGTATTCTCTTATTCCTCTTATATAAAATTCCTTATTTCTATCCTCAATATAAAAAGGTATAATATCGTTTGCTAAACATTCTCTAAACATAATCATACGTCCTACCCGCCCATTGCCATCTTGAAATGGATGTATTTTCTCAAAACGAACATGAAATTCTATAATATCTTCTATAGATTTATTTTTTATGTTATGATACCACGCTAACAATGAATTCATATCCCTGGCTACATTTTTAGGAAGTGAGGTTGTAATTTCGCCAACAAAATTCTTTTTTGTTTTATAGTCACCAACATTAAACCATTGCTTTTCGTTATCAGTTAAAGTGCTATCTTTTAATATAAAGTGATATTTTTTTATTATGTCCTCTGTTAAGGGCTCATCTATTGTATCAAGCATATATTTAAATAAAGTAAAATGGTTTTTAGTTTCTATCATATCTTTTAGCACAATTACTTTATCACCACTGGTTAAAATTGTGCCAGTATCATATATACTAGCAGTTTCATCAGGCGTTATCATCGAACCTTCTAAATAATTTGTATTATAGGCAAAATCAATTTGCGTTTTATGATATAAATTTCCCTTTAATTCAATATTTTTTTGTTCTATTAAAGCTGTTTTTATTTGTTTTACATTCATATAAGCTCCACACTTTCTCGGTTTTTATATAAATATTATAACATATTTCACATGGAATATCATTAGTTTTAGCCAAATAAAAAGGTACTTTAAAAGTACTAAGTAATGTTTGTTATTATCTAATATTGGATTTAACCGATACCACCATGACCGGAGTCTACAACCACCTCTAAATTATTCATCTTTTCCCCTCCTAAATTAATATATGTAATTTATTTATTTGGGTTAAAGCTTAATTAAAAAACATTTAAATATTTTATTCCATACTTAAATGCTTTTAAAATCATTAGAACAATATAAATCAATATATTCTAATCTTTCTTCATTGCTAATAACATGACTATTATCCTTAAACATTTTTTGTAGTTTATCATATTTACCATTAATGCTTTCGTGACTAGCAATAATCATATCCATTTTAGATACATTAGTTAAATCTAAATATATTCCATTTACTTTTGCAAGTGATTCTATAAATAATCTTTGTGTTCTACCATTACCTTCGCGAAAAGGATGCAAAGCATTGATATCAGCAAACAATTCAACTAATTTATCTAGTGTTTTATCGTTATCGTAATCTAAAAAATACTTTTCTTTTTTTAATTTAGTAAAAACTTCATTACCGAATGATTCTATGTGCTCTGCTAAGCAAAATAAATCTTGTTTAGCAATATTGCAGTTTCTAATATCGCCTGCCCATCTATAAACATCTTGAAATAAATATTTATGAATAGCCTTTAAATAATTAAAATCAAAATTACCTTTTAATGGATTATCATTAAATTGCGATATTCTTAAAGCTACTAATTCTTGTTCAGCATTATATAAGTCGTTATCATCGGTAATATTAAGTAAATTAATTAAAACATCAGTTCCTTCATAACAATAATCAGGAGTTGAATCATAAGAATACTTATACTTGTTATCCATAAATTCTCCTATATTTTTCGATTATTTTTTTTCTTTCTTTTTCGTAAGTAGACTTGCCAGTTATACAATTATAAAGTTTTTGTTTAATTTCTTTAGTTAAAGGCATACCTTCTTGGGCCATAGCACCATCAACTTTTCTAATTTTTTCTTGTATTTCAGCTTCAGTTAATTTTTTACTTGCCATAAAAATCACTCGCTTTCTTAATTATTTTATGTAAATATTATACCATATTTCCCCTAAAATTTCATTAGCTTTAGCTAAATGATTAAATAAAATTTAAAGCGCCAAACACATTTAACTTATCAAATTTCTTATTCATTTATATTATCGTTTCCATAGACCTCTTCAATTAAAGGAAAAGTACTCCAAGCTTTAGGCCATCCGGCATAAAAAGCTAATTGCGTTATCACTTCGACAATTTCCTCTTTTTTAAGTCCATGTTCTTTTCCAATTTCTAAATGTGCTTTTAATTGGGGATATAAGCCCATAGCAAATAATGCTGATATTGTTATTAAACTTCTATCTCTTGGCGATAATTTATCTTCCCTTGACCATACTTCTCCAAATAATACATCATCATTTAATTCGGCAAATTTAGGGGCGATATGACCTAAATTATCTCTACCTGCTGTTTGTTTTTTCATTATTTTTCCTCCTTTAAACTTTTAAATTTTTCTACTTTCATACTTAAATGATATTTATTTCTTAAATCAGCTATTTCTTTCATCATCACTGATTTATGATGAATGTCTAATGCTTCTTCATTTTTCCATCTATCAATAAGTAAAACTGTTTCTTTATCATCCATAGGGAAAAAGTATTCATATCTTTCATTTCCTTCTTCGGCTCGTACTTTTTCTACAATACCACTAGATACCATTTCTTCGGCAAACTTTTTGGCATTACCATTTTCGCCTTTGTAATAAATATTAATAGTTATACTCATAATATCACCTACATAATCCAATTTGTTATATCACTATCTGGTATATTACTTGAAAATCTTTTAGCACTTATAAAATTAAGATTACTATAAGTATTTTTTAAAGTATTAAAACTATTATTAACACTAGAACCACCGGATGTTGCAAATACATAGATTTTTTTATTTTCTAAATTGTTTTCTTCAATAAAGGTATTAATAATTGTTGGTGCTAAATCCCACCACACAGGAAATCCGATTAAAGCAGTATCATAATCACTTAAATTAGAAACCTTATTTTTTATTTCTGGTCTTGATGATGGATTATTCATTTCTACTGATGATCTACTGCTACTATTAGTCCAATCTAAATCTTCATTTGTATATTTATTTACTGGCTCTATTTCAAATAAATCACCATTAACGGCGTTAGCAATTTTACTTGCTACACCTCTGGTTACACCACTAGCTGAAAAATAACTTACTAAAATTTTACTCATAAATTTATTCCTCCTTAATAATTTAATCCATTAACCCAATTTGTAACTTCGTTTTTGGCTGTGGATAATCTTTCGCCATCTATCCAATTAACATTTTTATTATAATCTTTAAGGGTATTTAAGCTAGCATCTATACTGGAACTACTCGATGTGCAAAACGGAATTACAGTTTTACCATCTAAATTATGGTTATCTAAAAATGTTAAGATGATTTTTGGTACATTATCCCACCAAATTGGATAACCTAAATAAATTACATCATACGAATCTGTATCAATTCTATTTTTAATTTCAGGTCTAGCTTTAGAATCATTTTGTTCTTTATTTGCCCTGGAATTTTCATTTCCATAGGCTAGATCATTATCCGTATATTCATCTTTTGGGATAATTTCAATTAAATCACCGCCAGCTACTTCTTTAATATATCCGGCTACTTTTTCTGTAGTTCCTGTGGCTGAAAAATAAATGATTGCAACATTTTTATTAGTATTTGTTTTATCATTTGTATTTTCATCATTATTTTCTTCATTGACATTTGAATTATTATTAGAGTTATTAGTAGATTCTACTTTATTATTAAAACCCATAAACCAAACTAAAGACCCTGCTACAGCAACTATTACTACAGCAATAATTAAAACTATTATTTTTTTCATAATTATTCCTTCTTTCTTTTTAATTTTAAATTATTTACAAATACATAAATAATAATATTTTATTTAATTTTATACCTCCTAATATTTTTTCGATGCTTACTTTTATTATTTTTTCTTCACAAAAGATTATATGCTAAAACAAGCGTTGCTACAAGCAATGTATATTAACATTTGGTATTTACCTTAGCTGTAATGATAAATTACTATTTATCTTACTAACAAAGTTATTTTTAAACATCGCTTAACCACATTCCATATTTTTGAATAATTTCTATAATATCCTGATTTTTACAAATTTTCTTGTTTGATAGCAGAATTTTTTTATTATGTTTATAATCGTAATATAATAAAGCTGTTTTGCCATCTACTAATTGATTTATTATACATTTTTTATGATAATTATTTGCTTTTAATTTTAATTTCAAATTTGTAAAATCTTGTTTCGATACTTGTTGATTTATTTTTGTTTTGTTATTTAATAGTAAATTACTATTAGCGTTTAAATCATCATAATATTTTAATGAATCATCTATATAATAAATTTTTCCTTTTGTAGTTAAAATTGTTGCCACATAATGATTATCGGAAAAATAAACATCTTCAATCAGTACTTTTTCTTTATTTATGTTTGAATTAATTAACCAAAATATACTTATTAAAATTATAATATCAAAAATAATAAAACAAACTAATAAAATTTTATTTTTCATATGACCTCCTAAATTACTGTTTTCACTAAATACAAACGCCAATTACAAAACTAGTTAAAATAGTAAATATAGCAAACATTATTTTTGTCATTTTAGATGTTTCAATTTTTGAATTACTAGAAGATTTAAAATAATATACTATTGTAGAAGTCGCTAACCCCATTAAAGCAATAACTACGCCAAGCCAAATTGCTTCGTTTATAAGTGAACTAAATAATATTAGAACTGATATTCCATAAAGAATAAAGCTAATATAAAAATAGATCTCTTGTTTATATTTATATTTGATTTTACCTTCCTTGGGCATAGTAAGTTTACAAAATAAACTTAAAAGTATGCCAAAAATAATAATCAATAGGAAAACGAAAATCCAAATGTAATCATTTATTTGCCCGATAAAAGCAAATAACCATGCAATAGCTAAAAAATAAACTAAAATACTAATTGAATAAATTTTACTATTTCTTTTTTGTATTTTATCAACTTTGTCATATATTTTGTTATTAATTTTAGCTAACTTAACATTTTTATAAAAAATAAAATCTTTATCATTTTTAGTTTTCTTATATTGGACAAATTCTTTTTCGCTTTTAGCTTCAGTTTGCTTTGTTTGCGATTTTTCTTCCGCTTCTATCGTACTTACTACTTTAGTTTGAAATATAAAATCTTCTATCCTTTTATCGCAAATTAACACCATTATTAAACTAATGGGCCATAAAAATGATAAAATATTTCTAAATATTAATGCAGTCTTTGAAGGTATCTCACCATTATCTTTTAACACTTGTAAGAGCAAAAGCTTCTTGCCAATACTAGCATTTTTATATGTAAAATCTTTAAATAAAATTAACATAAAAGCAATTATCATATAGACATTCATCATGTAGAAAATAGCGACATTAAAAACATCAATCCTATAACTATAATGAATAAATATAGATATTATATAACTAATAATTCCTGTTATTAGCATAGCTAAGGAAGTAATAATAAACATGTCTATCCAAAAAGCTATACATCTTCTTATTTTATTCATAATACCACCTATTCGTTTATTTTGATACCAATAACATCTTTTTCACCAAAAGTGTGAATTAGTTTTAATTTATTATTTTCTTGATCAAAATAATAAAGTTTATAAGGGCACCAAAGATTTACATTAAGTCTAACTCGAACATAATAATTTCCACTTTTATCAAATATTTTTACTGAAGTAATAGAATGCGTTTCTGTCTTGGCAACAAGTGATATAATTTTTTCGATTTCATTATTTCTTGGAATTATATTTTCATATTCATCATGCATCTCACAATTATCGGTAATATAATTTCTAACGCCATCTTTAGTATACCTATCATAACAGTTATCTAAATAATACACTTTAGTATCATCAGCTTTAAACTTTTTTACGCTTATTTCGTTACCATGATTGTTAATACCCCAATATTCCTTTGTTTGATCCTGTTCATCTTCGGTAATTACCCTAATAGATATATTATCCGAATTATAATCAGCTAAAATTTTTTGAGCATCACAAAATAGCGCCACGATTATTAAAATTACAAATACCAATATCGTTATGATAACACTTTTATTCATAAAACATTTTCCTTTACTACTCAAAATTATACCATGAACTAAAATAAAATACCATAATCACACTTTATCATGTTATCCAAATAAAAATGGCTACAAATATTGTAACCATTTTATTTAGATTATTTTATAATATTTTTACTACATAAATAAGTAATTAAGAAATAGCCACCATAAATAAAGACGATAAATATAGCGGTCATAATAATTGATGAAAATAATTCTTCTTTACCAAAGACCTCTAAGATATTCATGGCAAACATAATTCCAAATACTGAATGAATTAAAGCTAAAACTAAAGGAAACATAAAGAAGATTAAAATTTGTCTAAATAAAGCTTTATTAATCATTTTCTCATCAGCGCCTAATTTTCTTAGCATAATAAATCTTTCCCTATTGTCACTACTTTCCGATAATTCTTTTAAAGCTAAAATAGCGGCACTACTAATTAAGAAAATAATTCCTAAATAAATACCAATAAACGTTACCATAGCTGATAAACCAATCGTGGCTTCTCTAATATCATATTTGGTATTACCACTTGGAAGCAGATAATCAGTAACCTTCGGATTTTTTCTTAAAGCATTAATTTTATTTTCTAAAGCGGCAATTTTGTCTTTATCTTTGACTTTATAATTACCAATTATATAGTTTTGATTCAAATAATTTTCATCGATAACCTCATCAGGCACTACCACAATACCAGTATTAATATGATTACTAGACATATCGATAAAGCCATCCTGACACTTTTGATATTTAGGTTTTAAAGAATGATTAAAAACTTTAATTACTTCGTTATTTTCAAGCGCAACATTACGGATTTTTACTAATGATTCAAAGTCCGCAATAATTATATATTCATCCTTTTTTAACGTGTATTTTTTATTTCCATACATTGCAGCTACTTTATTATAATCACTAATTTTCATGATTGTTTCTTCTGTACTATAATTTAAAAATGGAAATTTATCTTTCATCATTTGGAGTTTCGAACCTAAAGTATCATTCATCGTTAAGCCATGGGTGGCATAAGTATTTACTTCGATATATTCTTTAAAATATTTAGTAATATCCATACCAAATATTTTAAACATATCAGTAACTTTAATATGCGAATTTTTTATTTGATTATCACTATAGCCAAACCCACGATAATAATCATAGTCTTTATCCATATTCATGAGTGTAGCAAACTGTGCATCAACAGGGGCAAGTTTTTTCATATTGGCATTCATCGAATTTTTGATGGTTAAACAAGCTGATAAGAAACAAATCGTAATAAATAACATTAAACAAATAATGGTCATCGATACTACGGTCGTATTGATCTTACTTGAAAACTGTCTAATCGTAAAACTGTTTAAGCCTTTATAATAAAATTTCGGACGGCTCATCGATATTCTTAAGATTAAACCTGATAGTGACCAAATGATCAAAAATGTTGCGATAACGCCCATGATAATCGGTTTAATAATATCAGTCACTTCCGATAAAGTATGCACATCATATGTTACCATATAATAAGCTTTACCTAAAATAATAGATGCAATAATAAAGATGATAACACATAAATAAGGATTTTTAAGTTTAATTTTTTCATTGGTTTTGGAGCTTGCAAGCAGGTCAATTAATTTACATTTACTAATGACAACGGTATTAAATATCATAACTAATAAATACATAATGCCGAAGTAAATGACTGTTTTTAAAGCTGATGCTTTGGAAAAAACAAAGGTAAATTTAGTTAAATCAGCTTCAAACATATTAGCGACTAATAAACTCATAAACTGCGATAAAATTGTGCCTAGACCAATACCGATAATTAAGGAAATAAGACCGATAAATAAAGTTTCAAAAAATAAGATTAACGATATTTTACGGCGGCTCATTCCTAAGGTTAAATAAATACCAAATTCTTTATTTCGCCTTTTAATTAAAAATCTCGAAGCATAAATAATTAAAAAACCTAAGATAAAAGAAACAAACACACTAACGCCCGATAACATGTTCATCATAAGTTTAATTATATCTTGGGCCGACGATGAAACATTCATCATGACTGTTTGCGAATCTAAAGCATTAAAGACATAAAAGATGGCCACGCCTAAAATTAAAGTTAAAAAATAAATTGCATAATCTTTAAAACTTTTAGTGATATTTTTAAGTGATAATTTAAAGAGCACCTTCAAGTTCACCACCTAATAATGTAACGACATCGATAATATCTTCAAAAAATTCTTTACGATTTTTATCACCACGATAAAGTTCTTTAAAGAGTTTGCCATCTTTGATAAAAATAACTCTTGTCGCATAAGAAGCTGTAAAAGCATCATGGGTTACCATTAAAATAGTTGCCTTTAACTCTTCATTTAAATAATTAAATCTTTCGAGTAACATCTTAGCCGATTTCGAGTCTAATGAACCAGTAGGTTCATCAGCTAAAATGATTTTCGGATTAGTGACAATCGCTCTAGCCGCGGCCACTCTTTGTTTTTGTCCCCCACTCATTTGATAGGGATATTTATTAAGAACATTTTTGATATCTAGTTTTTCCGCTACATCTTTAACTTTATGTTCTAAATCATTCGCAGAAGTACGCTGAATCGATAACGCTAAAGCGATATTTTCATAAGCTGTTAAAGTATCTAATAAATTAAAGTCTTGAAAAATAAAGCCTAATTCTTCCCTTCTAAATTTATTAAGATTATTACCTTTTAATTTGGTAATGTCAGTCTCATCAATATAAATATGTCCAGATGTTACTTTATCAATAGTTGAAATCACATTTAAAAGTGTGGTTTTCCCTGAACCAGAAGCACCCATAATGGCGACAAACTCTCCTCTATCAACTTTAAATGATAAATCATCGATAGCTTTCGTAAGCGAAGAACGACTCCCATAATATTTTTCAATTTTTGAAACGTTTAAAAGATTTCCCATATTTTCTCCTCCCACTTACATCTTAACTTAAAAGAATGCTTTTAGTCGCGCTTTTAAAATTACATAATCTTACAATTTTGTAAGCTAGTTTAAAACTTGATAAAAATTATTTTTACCAAAACTAATTGAGACGATGGTATATTCATTTTCTTTAGATTTAATAGTAATTTTATGACCTAGTTTATCACATAAATTTTTTGCAATATATAAACCCATACCTGTTGATTTGGCTTTTAAGTGGCCATTAGTGCCTGTAAATGATTTATCGAAAACCGATTTAAGATCGGCTTTTTTAATGCCCATGCCATTATCTTTAATAGTAAGTGTAATCTTATCTTCAGTTTCGATGGTTTTAATTAAGATATAAGCATTTTTAATATCACGTTTATATTTGATACTGTTATTGATAATTTGATTTAAAATAAACTCAAGCCATTTCGCATCAGTCAGTATTTTTATACCGGTTTTAGTGTATTTAAATTCGATATTATTTAATAATAAATCATCCATATTTTTAAGGCCGACATTTTTAATAACTTTATCTAAATCAGTTTCTTTAATTAAATAATCTTTTTCGGCATTTTCCGCTCTTACATAATATAAAACATTTTCAACATAATCTTCTAATCTTTTAAGTTCACTCATGATATTTTTATCATGTGAATATTTTAACGATAAACTAGATAATGGAATTTTAACTTCATGAATCCACATTTCGATATATTCTTTAAAATCTTGAACCTGCCCTTTAATGTCATTAACTTCTTCAATAAATGATTTATTAATTTCATACATACCTTTAGTAGTGAGTTTACCCTCATAAAATTCTGGCTTTTTAATTGTCTCTAATACTAAGTAGCTTTTATCTAAAGCATTAATATTTCTAAGTAAATCATTATAAAAATTTCTTTTACGAAAATAATCAATCATAAAAATTAAAATCACATTTACAAAGAAAATGATACTTATCACCACAATAAATTCTGCTTTTATTTTTAAAGCTAGTAAAATTAATAAAATTAAAAAATAAGTTATTATACTAATAATAAAAACGTAGATGTGATCTTTTAAAAAATCTTTTAATTTCATGATAAAATATAACCCTGTCCTTTCCTTGTTTCGATAATGTTTTTATAACCTAATTCTTTTAGTTTGGTGCGTAAGCGACTGATATTAACCGTTAAAGCATTATCGTTAATAAATTCATTATTATCCCATAAATCGGTCATTAATTCATCACGCGTTACAATTCTATTTTGATGAACTAGTAAATAATAAAAGATAATCATTTCGTTTTTGGTTAAAACAATTTCGTGATTATTTCTAGTAATAATTCCTTTTTGAATGTTAACTATTAAATCTTTATAAGTTAATACATTATTCTCTCTATTTATTCTTTTTAACACGGCTCCTATTCTTAATAATAAAATATTAGGATTATATGGTTTAGTTATATAATCATCAGCCCCATATGAGATAGAAAGGGCTTCATCGGTTTCGTTATTTAAACTAGTAACCATAATAACAGGGATATTGGTTTTTTCTCTTAAGACTTTTAGTATCTGTTTACCATTTAGTGCTGGCAGATTAATATCTAGTAAAACTAAATCGGGATTGATTTTTAAAATCTCAGCGATCGCATCATTATAAACATCTAAAGTTAAAGCTTCATAGTTATTATTTTTAAGTAAATTTATTAAAGCCTCACAAATAGCTTTATCATCCTCAATTACTAATATTTTCGCCATGTTATCACCCTCTTTATTATACCATCACTTTCCCTTTCTTAAACCTTACATTTTTGAAACATAACTTGATATAAATGCGGGTAAATGTTATACTGATTATAGAGAAAGTAAGTGGTAGCATGTATAATCAAAATATAATCGACTATATGAAAGAACAAGATCTTAGGCAACATCTTACTCATCTTAAAGCTAATGATATAAAATTATCTTATTGGTCAATTAAAGAAAATGAAATCAAAAAAAGAAATGCCGTTGAGCATTATATTTTAAAATATTTTAATAAGCCACATAATTCTAAGGAAGCTCTGGCAATGAAAAAATATATTGCCGAAATTAGAAAGTTCTTTGGTGTAGATCCCGTACATTTTAGTGACAGTTACTTGCTTGCTGATGCAATTATTCCTAAAATATACATGAAAACCCAAGCAGAGATGATTCACCAATTTAAACTAAAACACAGTAAAATCGCCTTTGATTTATTCCATAAATCTTTAAAACAAAAGTTAAGTGATAAAGAAAAAAACTTTTTATCTAATTTTTTAAAATCAACACTTGATACTAATCATCCACAATTAAAACAAGCTCAAAAAGAATATTTTTCAAAAATTCTAAAAGAAAATAATCTCACTAATAACGAGGAGATGAAATTTGTTTTAGCTTATGTTTGTCATGATATTTTAAAATCACAAAAAATTGATTATAAATTTTATTTTATGGATTTTAATACTAATTCGCTTGCAGACAAAACTAAAACTGATGTAATTCGTGACATAATTGCGGTTAATCAAAAGAAAATAAAATATACGTCTGAAACATTACCCGAATATATTTTTTATATATGTCATGAGTGTCAGTACCTTATCCAACACAACCAAGCCTTTCAAAGTCGCAATTATAGTAGTTTAATATTTGCGCGAGAAGAACTGTTTGCTTCATTTTTAAATCCTAAAAATTACAATGGATTAGATTACCTTTATTCTGAAATAGAAAACGCTGCTGATCAAGCAGGATATCAAAAAGCTCGCGAAATTTATTACGAACTAGGAATGGAAAATGTTGTTAATTATTTAAAAAGAAAAGAGATGCATGAAAAGGCAAAGTCCCCTATCCAATATGAACATATGATAAATGAAAATGGTACTATGGTGGCGCAAGAAAAATTCAATGTTGTTCATTTAAATGAAATTGTTAAAAACAAACCAGAAATATTATTAATTTATCCTGTTTTAAATTATTTATATAATAGTGATGGCTCGTCAAAAAATTTTGAAGAATTAATGACAAGCTATACCAATGAAAATTTAAATACGATTTATCATGATTATTTAATTAATTATATTGCTGATAATAAACTTAAAACATTAAAAATTCAAAAATATAGTACCAATGAGCAAAAAAATATATTCAATAATCTAATATACTTATGGAAAAATGAAAAAATTAAGATAGATGCTTTTATTAATTCAAAAGATGCCTATTTAAATGTAGATGGTGAAAACAAAATGAAAATTCAAAAATTTACAAGTAATTATCATTCCAAATTATTTATTAGTTTAACCAATTATCTTAGTGAAAACTATAAATTGTTTAAAGAGTTATTTCCAAATGCATTTGAATATATTAATAATTCCCTTTTGAAGACAGTCAAAGGATATAAAGGTTATTTAAAAACTCCTAATATAAATCCAGCCTTTAGAAAACTTGCTTACGCTAATATTCAAGCATTAAATAACTTATACTTATGTATA
>CANRBD010000010.1 GCA_947628765.1 uncultured Bacilli bacterium | reverse complement strand
TTTTCTAATGAATTTTAGTCTGAATAGTTACATTTTTTTTGTAAACCTTCAATAAACTTTAGTTTTTTGTTTGACTTCAAAATGTCCCTATGTTATTATTGATATAGTAGGAAAATATGCGAAGGGGTGACAACTTATGGCAGACAAGTATATATTTGAATATGAAAATGAAAATGAATTTAAAAAGCTAGAAAGTGCTTTAAAAAAGTATAATATGTTAGCTTTTAAAAAATTATATTTTGAATATTACCCAATGCTAAAAGAAGGGAAAATAATAGGAAATAAAATTAAAACTGAAAATGGACAGGATTATTATGATGTTGTACTTCCTACAGATGCTTTGTTTGCTAAAGTCCACGGTGAAGTTAAATTACACTATAAAGTAGAAGAAAGCAATAAAAAAATTATAATTCTTTCATTAAGCCCTGAGGATATTTTAAGTGAAGGTCACCGCTCAGAGTTAGTTACTTATAAAGGTGTAATGGTATCAAAACAACATTCAGAAAAGGATATGTTTAAAATTAATTTATTAAATATGATTCAAAAATAAACAGTATATTAAAAACATACTGTTTTTATCAGATTATAATTGATTTTTAATATAATTGTGTTATAATAATTTACCGGATTAAGGAGGAACTACATATGAAACAAGGTATTGATTACATTAAATCATCTCAGTTTATGGCATATTTAAATGGTGAAGATGATATATTTCAAATAAAGATACCAATCAATTTTGAAGGAGGAATAAAATTCAAAGATGGCTTGGTATACAGATTATCTCTTCCAAGAAAATTAAAAAAAGCTCATTTTGATTTTGGTAAATCAATTGTTAGTTTAGCCGGAAGAAAAAACGACGAAATTAAAGTTTTAAATGATATTTGTTTAGACTGTCAGACTTGCATTTTAGATTTAAGTGCGGGAATGAATGGTGTACCTACAAATATAAATGCTGCTAATATAATTGTTATTGGAGCTGATTATATTGATAAAACGTCTGGCTATCCAATGCTTAGACAAAGTAAAATTAATAAGGCGACAATTGAAGGTATTTTAAAAAATAGCGGTAGTATATATTTTAAAGATAGTATTCTAAATATGGGTATTAATAATTTCGATATCGACTGCAAGAACTTTTCACTTGATAATTCCGAAATTATTCTTCCATATAATGTTGGTAATGTTAACTGTGATAATTTAGTTTTAACTGATAGTTCATTAGTAACTTATAGACAAGGGCTATCTTTAAACGCAAGTAATGCTACTTTATCTAATTCAGTTATCAAATCAGAAGAGAAAGCTGATTGCAATATTGATAATATTAATATAGATAAAACGAGTGTATTTGAAATTGATGAAAAACAAAGGGTAAAAACAAAGGCACTTTAAAGTGCTTTGTTTTGCCTATTAAATTGTAAAGCAAATTTACTTTAATTTTGATAATTTTAACAATAGTTATTGCATAAAATATTGTAATATGTTATTATATAAAGGTCAGATGTAATGGACCCTTAGCTCAGTTGGTTAGAGCATCCGGCTCATAACCGGACGGTCGATGGTTCGAATCCATCAGGGTCCACCATCTATAGTTGCGCGTGTGGCGAAATTGGTAGACGCACTAGACTTAGGATCTAGCGCCTTACGGCATGGGGGTTCAAGTCCCTTCACGCGCACCAGTTAGTATTTAGCCCTTATAAAATAAGGGTTTTTATTTGCCTTAAAATGCTTCAGGTACAAATTAGGTACATTTTTACGCAAAAACCCAGGCTCTTCATTAGAAACAGAACTACTATAGGCTGTAGTTTCTTCTAATAATGAATATTTTACGTCATTCTGCGTATTATTAGGGATATATATATTGATATTTTTGTTAGATTATGATATATTGTCATTAGTTGAAGTGCTGTAGCTTCTGAATTGCACGGAAGGTATAGCTCTTCCTTTTTTATTATATCAAAAAGCCGCACCTTTGTGGTGCGGTTGAAATTTCAATTTAGGAAAAGCTTTATAGATTTCTTCTATAAAGCTTATTTATCTCTTAATTTAGCATCTAATTTATCTTCAACATTATGAATAATGTTTTCAAAGACAGTCGTTACTTCTTCTTCGGTTAATGTTCTACTTGGGTCAGCAAACGTAAGTGAATAAGCAATAGACTTTTCATCATCTTTAACATTTTCGCCTGTATAAACATCAAAGACATGAATATTGGTAAGTAATCTACCACCAGCTTTTTTGATAACTTCTTCAATTTCACTTGAAGCCATATCTTTTTTAACAATAAAGGCCATATCTTTAGTAACTAAAGGATATTTAGAGGCTTCTTTATATTTAATTGGTTTTACTTTTGTCATTAAGGCATTAAGTGAAAGTTCAGCTACATAAATATCATCTTTATGAACTTTTGGATGAACTTTACCAATTATTCCAATTGGTTTACGGTCTAATAAAATTTCCGCACTTATTCCTGGATGCATTTCGGGAATAACTTTTTTATTGAAAGTATATCTATTTTTAAATCCTAAATAATTCAATAAGTTTTCAACAATACCCTTAATTAAATAGAAATCAGCTTTGATATTAGTTCCATGCCATTCATTCAAGATGTAACTGCCTTTCATAAGCATAGCAATTTTACTTTCTTCAGTAAACTCTTTATCATAAGTTTTACTGATTTCATAAAGCATTACATCTTTAACTTTTCGAGCTTTATTATAATCATAAACTCCTAATAAAGATGGAATTAAAGAAGTTCTTAAAACTGACTTATCAGTACTTAATGGATTTGGTAAAACCATTTGGTCTTTTTCTTCATAATTAAATAATTTAGCCATCTCTGGTGAAGTTAAGGTATAAGTTTTAGTTTCGTTAAGGCCTAAACCTCTAAGCCTTTTAGAAATTATCTTGCGATATTTAACATCGCCAATATACTCACCTCTTCTAATAGGTGCGTTAGGAAGAGTTGAAACTAAATTATGATATCCATACAATCTTCCAATTTCTTCAGCAATATCGTTAACATTAGGATCAATATCTAACCTTCTAGTTGGAATTGTCGCTATAAATTTTCCATCTTTATATTCAAATGGAAAATCTAAACGATTAAGTTCTTTTTTAACATCATCTTCGGAAATTGTAATTCCAAGTAATGAATTAATTTCTTCGGTTTTAAAAGTAACTGTTTTAATAGTTTTATCAATTTTATCGTGTTTAACAGTACCAGTAAGGACTTTAGCTCCGGCATATTTTTCAAGTAAATGACAAGCTCTTTCAATAGCCATAGTTGTATATTCATAGCTTAAACCTTTACCATATCTAATTGAAGCTTCACTTTTTAAATCTAAGTGCGCAGCCGTATTACGGATACTAACACTATCAAAAATAGCACTTTCAATTAAAATGTTAGTTGTGTTTTCGGTTACTTCAGTGTTTTCACCACCCATAACTCCAGCAACACAGACAGGTTTCTTCCCATCGGTAATGACAATATCATCTTTGTTAAGAGTACGTAACACACCATCTAAAGTTTTAATTTCTTCATTCTCTTTAGCATTACGCACGACAATTTTATCTCCTAAAGTATCTTTATCAAAGAAATGAAGCGGCTGACCAAATTCTAACATTACATAGTTAGAAATATCTACCACATTATTAATTGAACGCATGCCATAAGCATTAAGTCGTCTTTTAATAAAATCTGGCGACTCTCCTATTTTCACATCCGTAACCATTTTAGCAAGATAAAATGGACAAGCATCTGTTTCGACTTTTAAATCAAAATGATTTTTGATTTCATCTTTTATGGGACTAGTTTTAGTGCTTGGAAGCGTTACTTTTTTATTTAAAATAGCCGCTATTTCATAAGCAAAACCGATGTGATAATAACAATCATTATTACGATGTTTATGAATATCAAGTTCATATAAAGTATCGCCTAAACCTAAATATTCTAAAGGATCAGTTCCCACTTTGGCCTTATCATCTAATTCCGTAATCCCTTTATTATAAGTTTCTTCAGTTTTTTCTTCTAAACCAAGTTCAAAAAGAGCACATATCATGCCATTTGATTCCACACCACGGATTTTACTTTTCTTAATTTCAAAATCACCTGGAAGGATAGCACCTGGAAGCGCCACAATAACTTTTAAATTAGGTCTCACATTGGAAGCTCCACAAACAATTTGCGTAGTTTCTTTGCCAACATTAACCTTACAAATATTTAAATGGTCTGAATCTGGATGTTTTTCACATTCTAAAATTTCGCCCACTACTAGACCTTCGATATGATTAGTAATAACTTTTTCAATATTAATACCGGCTTTAGTAATTTTAACGGCTAGTTCATTTAAATCTTCATCGGCAATATCGATGTAATCTTTTACCCACTCTAAACTAATCATCTTAGTCCTCCTTCCTATCGAAGTTATTTGTTTCACGTAAATCATTAGTATAAAAAACTCTTATATCATCAATACCATATTTTACCATGGCAATTCTTTCAGCTCCAAAACCGAAAGCAAAGCCTTGCCACTCTTTTGGATCATAACCACAGTTTTTAAGTACAAGAGGATGAACCATACCTGCTCCTGAGATTGTCATCCAACCGGTATTTTTACAAATACTGCAGCCTTTACCATGACAAGCATGACAAGTTATATCCATTTCTACTGATGGTTCAGTAAATGGATAATAACTAGGTCGAAATCTTGTTTCGCAAGTTTCTCCAAATAAGTGTTTCGCAATTACATCAAAAGTTCCTTTTAAATCAGATAAACTAACATTTTTATCAACTAGCAGTCCTTCAATCTGCATAAATTGATGTGAATGTGTGGCATCATCATTATCTCTTCGATATGTTTTTCCTGGACAAATCATTCTAATTGGCTTTTCACCTTTACCTTCAAGCATGGTTCTTATTTGAACTGGAGATGTTTGACTACGTAATAATAATTCTTCATCTTTAACATAAAAAGTATCTTGAGCATCTCTAGCTGGATGCCCTTTTGGAACATTAAGCATTTCAAAGTTATACTCATCTTTTTCGATTTCAGGCCCATCAACAACATCATACCCCATAGACATCAATAATTCTTCAATTTCTTCAACAACTTTTTCGGCTATATTAGGTTTTCCCATAGGAATTTTAGTGCTTGGCAAACTAATATCAATACTCTCACTAGCTAATTTTTTATTTAAATTCTCAGTTTCAATGGCTTCTTTTTTCGCATCAATTAAATCAGAAGCTGCCGTTTTAAGTTTATTTAAATTAGCTCCAAACTCTTTTTTTTCTTCATTAGGTAAATCTTTTATTTTTGAAGAAAGTTCAGTAATACTTCCTTTTTTACCCAAATATTTAGTTTTAATTTCGTTTAAAGATTGCTCATTAGTGACAGATTTTAAATCTGTTTCTAATTCTTTTAATAAATTGTCCATTTTATCCCTCCTAAAAATAAAAAATCACATCCTCATAAGGACGTGAAATTACGTGGTACCACCTTAATTTGTAAGCTTTGCTTACCTTAAAAGCGATAACGAGCTTATCCGTTATATCTTTGCATATAAAGCTACTAAAGTGAATTCGGAAAAGGTTATTACTAGTTTTCATCAACCACTAGCTTTCTTTAAATAACTTGGTTTTCGTACTACTCTTTAGTCACGGCCTTTTAAAGCTACAATCATTATAACATATTTATTATATTTTTCAAGCCTTATTTTGGTGATTTATTTGCATTAATTAGATGATTTTTGCTATAATTAGATTAGAAAGGAGTATTACGAGTGAAAAAATATATCGCAGAATTTGTGGGAACTTTTGTCTTAGTTCTAATCGGTTGCGGAGTTGCCGTAGTAACTGATGCGAATGTTGTCGCTACAGCTTTAGCTTTTGGTTTAGCCATTGTCGCTATGGCATATTCAATCGGTAACATCTCTGGGTGCCATGTTAATCCAGCTGTTTCGCTAGCCATGTTACTATCAAAGAAAATGAGCGTCAAAGATTTTATCGGTTATGTTATAGCCCAAGTTCTTGGAGCTCTTGCCGGGGCAGCAATTTTAGGTGTTATTTTAAGCAGTTTTGATGCTTTAGGCGCCAACGGATTCGGTGATAGCATGGGTGCAGAAAATATGTGGATTGCTTTACTAGTTGAAGTTATTCTAACATTTATCTTTGTTGTAGCTATCCTAGGCGTTACATCTAAAAAAGAATATGGAAGTGTAGCCGGTCTTGTTATTGGTTTAACTTTAGTATTAGTGCACTTAATCGGAATTAGTCTTACTGGTACAAGTGTTAATCCAGCTAGAAGTTTAGGCCCTGCTTTACTTCAAGGCGGAGAAGCTCTAGCGCAAGTTTGGGTCTTCATCGTAGCTCCACTTGTTGGTGGTGCTCTTGCTGCTTTATTCCACAAATTTGTAATTAGTGAAAAAAAATAAGTCTTAATTGACTTATTTTTTGTTGAAGTATATTGAATACATTGTTAACTCATAGTATAATTGCTATAGGAACATTTAATGGTTGGGTGATTGCCGAATTCCGCCAAGGAAGGAGGTGATGTGATGTCAAAAAAAGATTTTCTAATCTCTTCTTTGATTATCATTATCCTTTTACTTTTATTATTACTATTTGTAATTTTAAAATAAAAGAATCACCTAACTTAAGCTTAAATTAGGTGACATATCAAAATAATATTGGCAACACTCAACAAAGACACATTGAATGTTCCTTTTTTATTTTATGAAGTTTCCTTCATCTATATACATGATAACATAGAGTTATACCTTTGTCAAATTAAAAAAGCAGGCTTCCCTACTTTATGCAGCTTTTTTCATTGACATATCTTGTTTGTAATCACGTTCTCTTTTAAGTTCCTCAAAACGAGCAATTACAACGCCTTTATTTTCGATATCAACTTTATCCTTGTTTGGATAATAATTTTCATTTAAGAATAAAAGTTCTGGATGTTTAACAGCAACTCCAGGATATAATTCCATAAATGTTGCTTGTTTTTCAAATGGGTTTGTTTCTAGGCCTCTTTTTCTACTTTCTAAATCACTATTCATATCATCAATAAATTTTTGAATCTTATCCATATTACTTACCCTCCGCTTCAATCATCGCCCTTATTACACTTTTAGCGTCATTTCCAAAATAGGCATTAAAGAAAGTCTCTTCCCCGATAGCTTTACCTATTAAATTAGTCATAATAATTTCTTCAGTAAAGAAATTATTATCTACATCCCCTACTAAATTATTCGTAATAATTTCGGTATACCCCTCATTAAGCGCGACTAAAGTATTTTCGCTGCCAGCAAATCCATAATAGTTTTCTTTAGCGGTAATCATTCCTAGTAAACAGTGCATGAGCCAATGTTTCGCATCACACTCTTCAAATAGTCCAAGATTGATTAAAAGCTCATTGGTAAAAGGATTATACTTACACGGAAGTTTTACTAAAAACATGCTTTCCCTTTTTATTACCAACGTTTTAAGTCTCTCATTTAGATTTGTTAAATCAATGTTTGGAAATTGATTATTAAAAATTTGAACAAGTTCTAACAAATCGTCTTTGACTTCTAGTGTGATAGCTTCATTGGAATTAAGTGTAGCCTTAATTGTTTCAATCATAATCCAATCACCTTGACATGTATTATATCACAACCAGAAAAAAATGTACAGATTTATTTGACATTTTTTTCATTTACATTTGTCTGTCATTCACTTAACGTTTGCTTTCCCTTATAAAATATTATATAATTATTTATAGGTGATTTAAGTGAAAAAAAGTTTTTTACCAATCATATTAGGAACTGATGCCAATGCCTATGGTTTGGCTCGTAGTTTTCATGAAGAATATAAGGTTCGCTCTTTAGCTTTAGGCAAAGCCCCTCTTTTAGAAACCAAATATAGTAAAATCATAGATGTTAAAATATATCCTAATTTAGATACTAATGAAGTTTTTAAAAAGGCCTTAATGGAAATTGCCAATACTTATAAAAAGCAATACGATAAATTAATTTTACTATCATGCGCTGAATGGTATACAAATTTAATTGTCGATAATCGCGATTTATTAAAAGAGTATTTTATTATTCCATTTATGGATAAAAAATTGAAAGATAAATTAGAGGATAAAGAAGCTTTTTATGAGATCTGTGAAAAATATAATTTAGATTATCCTAAAACTTTTATCGTGACTAAAGAAAATAAAGATAATATTTCTTTACCTTTTGATTATCCTGTTGCTGTTAAACCATCTAATAGTACGGAATATTCAAAAGTGAAATTTGATGGTAAAGAAAAAAGTTATAAAGTTAATAGTGAAGATGAACTTAAAAAAGTAATTACAGATATTTTTAATTCCAATTATCAAGGACATATAATCGTTCAAGATTTTATTCCTGGTAATGATGACACCATGTGGGTTTTAAACTGTTACTCAAATCAAAAAGGTAAGGTCAAAATGATGTGTCTAGGTAGATGCATTTTAGAAGAACATACACCATATGGAGTTGGTAATTATAAAGCCATTATTTCTGATGGCAACAGGGAATTATATAAGCAAATAAAAACATTTTTAGAAAAAATTGGTTATGTTGGTTTTTCTAATTTTGATTTTAAATATGACTATCGTGATAACAAATTTAAATTATTTGAAATTAATATTAGACAAGGTCGCAGTAGCTTCTTCACAACAGCTGCTGGATATAATCTAAGCAAATATTTAGTCGAGGATTATATTTTAAATGAAAATAAAGACACTGTTTACAATTATAATAAACATCTATGGTTAGCGACACCTAAAAAAATGCTTTATAAATATGTATATAATAAAGAAGTTTTACAAGAAGCTTTAAATTTAATTAAAGAAAAAAAATATACTTATACTTTAAAATACTCTAAAGATACTAATTTATATCGTTTATTTTGGATAAATCGCATCTATATGAAAGATTATAAATTATATAAATTATATCCGCCAAAGGATGGTGATTAAATGTTAGGAATTATCGGTGGAGTTGGACCTTTAGCTAGTACTTATTTGTATGAAATGATTACAAAAAAAACTAAGGCATCTAAAGATCAAGATCATTTAGATATTATCTTACTAAGTCATGCCAGTATTCCAGATCGTACTAGTTATATTTTAGATCACTCTAAAGAAAACCCCTACCCCCTATTACTAAAAGACTGTCAGTTACTTGAAAAACTAGGCGTTAAAATGATTTCTATACCTTGTAATACTTCATGTTATTTTCATGAGCAACTGCAAGAAGAAATAAATATTCCAATTAGTAATATCGTAGCTAATACCGTAGCTTATATTAAAGATAAAGGTCTTAAAAAGGTTGCTATCTTAGCTACTTTAGGAACAGTAAAATCTAAATTATATCAAAAAGAATTAGAAAAATATAATATTGAATATGTTTTAGCTAACCAAGAAAAGGTTACTAATATTATTTATGGTCGCGTTAAAAAAGGTCTTGAAGTATCTAAAGAAGAAATTGATGATATAACTAATAATCTTGATGCCGAAGCATTTATTTTAGGCTGCACTGAATTATCAGTTTTAAAAGGACAATTAAATTTAGATAACCGCTTTATCGACCCATTAGAAATTGAGGTAGATTTAATTTTAAAATTTTTCGGCAAATAGAAAGGACAAGCTTATGTGTGGTTTTTGTGGATATATAAATAAAAAAGATAAAAAAGAAGCAACAATTAAAAAAATGACTGATGTCATCGCCCATCGTGGACCTGATGATGAAAATTACTATATCGATGATGATATCGCTATGGGATTTAGACGATTATCAATTATCGATTTAGCTGGTGGCAAACAGCCAATGACTAATGAAGATGATAGTATGGTTATCACTTTTAATGGTGAAATTTACAACTTTCAATCAATTAAAGAAGATTTATTAAAGAAAGGTCATATCTTTAAAACAAATGCCGATACTGAAGTAATTATCCATGGCTATGAAGAATATAAAGAAAACATCGTTAGTAAATTAAGAGGCATGTTTGCTTTTGTCATTTGGGATAAAAAAAATAAAATCCTTTTTGGAGCCCGTGACCATTTTGGTCAAAAACCCTTTTACTATGGTAACATGAATGGAACATTTATGTTTGGCTCAGAAATTAAAAGTTTTCTTTTAAATCCTGATTTTAAAAAAGAAATCAACAAGGATTCTTTAAAACCTTATTTGACTTTCCAAACTTCGGTGTTAGAAGAAACTTTCTTTAAAGGAATATTTAAACTATTACCTGGCCATTATTTAAAATATGATATGGAAAAAAATACAGTTCAAACACAAAAATACTACCAAATTGTTTTCGATAGCCAGCCTCAAGATTTTGATGCTTTAGTTAAAAAAATCGATGACACCGTAACGGCATCAATCGATACACATCTAATTAGTGATGTACCTCTTGGGGCTTATCTTTCAGGTGGTATTGATTCATCTTATGTCGTATCTTATTTAAAACCTGACAAAACTTTTTCTGTCGGCTTTGATTACAAAAATTTTAATGAAGTGCCTTATGCGAAAGAACTATCAGATATTTTAAATATTCAAAACATTAATGAACTAATAAACTCTGATGACTTCTTTAACGTTATCGATAAAGTTCAATTTTATGCTGACGAACCAACAGCAAATCTATCAGCTGTTCCTCTTTATTTTTTATCAGATTTAGCCAGTAAACATGTTAAAGTTGTTTTATCTGGGGAAGGTGCTGATGAATTATTTGGTGGATATACTTTTTATAAAGAAGATGACTTATTAATTAAATATCGTAAACTTCCTTTATTTTTAAGAAAAATTATTAAAGGTTTAGTATCAATATTTCCTGATTTTCATGGCAAAAATTTCTTAACTAAAGGTGGCAGTAAAATTGAAGATTACTATATCGGTAATGCCTTTGTCTTTGGTAACAAAGAAGCCAATAAAATTTTAACTGATAAATATAAAAGTGATGTCACTTTTCAGGATATTACTAAACCATATTATGATGAAGTTAAAGATAAAGATGACTTAACTAAAATGCAATATTTAGATATGCACTTCTGGCTTCCAAACGATATTTTACTAAAAGCTGATAAAATGAGTATGGCGAATTCTTTGGAACTTAGAGTACCTATTTTAGACAAAGAAGTCTTTGCTTTAGCAAGTACCATCCCTACTGATTATAAACTATCACATGATACCACTAAATATATTTTAAGAAAAGCCGCTTCTAAAAGAATTCCTGAAGAGTGGTATAAAAGGCCAAAAAAAGGCTTCCCTGTTCCAATTATTAAATGGTTTAGAGAAGAAAAATATTATAATCAAGCTAAGGAAATATTTAATGAAGAATTTGTCAGTGAATTTTTCAATGTTAAATTATTAAATAAAATGTTAGATGACCATTATAAAGGAAAGAAAAACAACTGCCGTAAAATATGGAACGTTTTTGTCTTTCTTGTATGGTATAAAACTTTCTTTATTGATTTTGAAAAACATATAGCTTAAGTCTATATGTTTTTTTAAGCAGTAAAATTATGTAAAATATAGTCCATCGCCGTAAGCAACGCTCTATAACTATGTTATAATTGTTTTATAATAGGAGGGAAAAAATGGATCGATATAAAGTTGAACATATTACTGATGTTTTAAATGGACGTCATAATGACACACCAAATCAAACCGCATCTATGCATAAAAATAACGATGGCAGTTATACAGTTATGTATGAAGATAAAAATGGTTTTTTAAGAGAAGAACATCTAAGCGCTGAAGAATACAGTGCCTATAACCATATAAGTGCCGAAAGAGACAAAATAAATCAAGAAGTTAGTCAATCATTAAGAGAACAAAGGTTAAAAGATGAAGCCAGACAACAACAAGCTGACTTTAAAGCCAGAACAGAACAGCATCGTATAGAAGACGAAACGACTACTAAAGAAGCGGCTCAATTATTAAAACAACTTAATAGTGATTTCACTTACTATCGTACTGTTCACGCAGATGAATACGCCATGAAACTGCTACAAGATTATAATGATTTCAATAGTAAGTTGTTTGATATTCACGATATGTCTATACGACATGAATTAGAAAAAAGAATTCCTTTCGCTACGTTTATGCATTCAAGTGGTTCTATCTCACAACTTAACCGCGAATTTATTAAACGTCTTGAAGATAGGATTAAAGAAGACCCTGAGCGTTATAAAAAAGCTAATTTAAGACGAGCTAAAAAAGAAGCTAAACGAAGATTTAAACAATTAAGCCCATTAAATAAATTTGTAGCTACAATAAAAACTAAAAAAGTATTAGAAGGTAACAACGCTACGGCTATTGACAACTTATATGTTGCTGAAGGAGATTCCAATGGAAAAAGCCGATGAAAATATTCAACCAGCCTTTACTGAATATATTGAATCAGTTAAACAACTAGATCTTAATGAAAAAAAACTTGAAGTCATTGATTCGATTAAAGAACTAATTGCCAGTATAGACCAAGCGGCCACACTAGAAGGAATTGAACTTCAGTATTTAGCTAGTAAAGAAATACTAGATATTAGTGAAGATTCTATGCCTGAGGATGATTATGTTGAAGCTATATTAGTTTATATTGAAGTGGCCAAAAATTTATTAGGACAATATTTGTTAATAAAAGAAGGTTTAAATTAATTATAAACCTTCTTTTTTGATACAATAAATCTTATATTTCATTAATATATTCAAGTAATTTTATAAACATTTTAATAAACTTTCTATCTAAATCTTTTTTACCTAGTTTACGAATTTCAATACGTTTCTTCTGAATTGTTAAATCGCTAAATAAAATAGAATCGATAGTCTCTTTCATTTCCGTTGAAATTTTAAGATCACTAATAATACCTTCAATATCACGATTAATTAAGTGAACCGCATCAATTTCGATATCCTTACCTTTACAACTAACCGTAAGTTGACCAACAGTTTTAACATCTTTAACCTCAACAATAAAGTCTGGTCCATCAACATAAGTTTTAAAGGAAACTTTATCACGATTACTATATATCTCGACATCATCTGTACGTTTAGTATTACGGAAAATAATTTTATAATTACGTGTTTCTGGAATAATTCCACTCTTACCTTCTTTAGCTCTAATGATTACACTATAGTTGTTAGGCAAATAATTGTATTCAATTTCTGTAAGTAAATAAAAGCCTTTACGATATAAATCACTTTCACCATCATCTTCAAACAAAGTATACGTGTTATTTTTTCCAGGGAAAATATGAATTTCCATGTCTTTAGGAGGCGTAGTATCATTTAAATTTTCATGAATTCCAAGAGGAATAATAGCTCCTTGTCTAGCAAATACTGGAAATTCTTCATCCTTAAAGAATGTTACATAGTTATGTCCACCTGGAAATTTTTTGCCGGTTACAAAATCATACCACATCCCTTCTGGAATAGTAAAATTATGCACCACACGATTCATGACCGGATCTTTTTTAGAAATAATAGGACATACTAGTAATTCTTCACCAAAATAATATTCATTACGATATAAAGAATCATCATAAAATTCTGGATTAGTATAATAAATTGGTTTAATTAATGGTTTACCAAATTTATGATACTTATAAGCCTCACTATAAATATATGGGATTAATTTATGTCTTAACTGTAAATAGTCTTTAACGATTGCATAGGTTTTAATATCCCAAAGCCATGGCTCACGTTTATAATATCTTCCTTTATCAACTCCGAATTTTAAAATTGGGGAAAATGTTCCTAATTGAACGAATCTAACATATAATTCACCATCTTCAACGCCTTTAAAATATCCCCCAATATCGTGTGACCAAAAACTAACACCATTATTAAAAGCACTAGCATTAAAAAATGGTATCTTTTTAAGAGTACTCCAATTTACTGTCGTTTTACCAGAATAAAGTACTGGATAACGATGAGGAGCAATTCTCGCATCTTCAGCTAAAATCATTGGCCTACGTTTATAATCTCTATACATATCATAGAACTGATAATGTTTTAAAAGCGCCATTTCTAAAAGTTTATCTTTTGTTTCAACATCAAGCCAATAAAAAGCGATACCCATAGAATCTAATGGATGAATAAATATTTTTAAATAAACATCGATAAATTTAGGATCATAGACATTAAATGGGATTTGACCATTTCTATTAGCTTTTAAATATTTTAAAGCTTCTTCATAATATTTATCATAGTTATAGATACCTTCGGTTGGATTAACGTTTAAACCTAATCGAATATTTTTTTCTTTTAAATAATCAATCATCGCCGCTGGATTTTTAAATTTATCATTATTAAAAGTAAAACCTGATTTTAAATGATATTTACCACTATATGCTCTTTTGTGCCAGTCCTTGTCTAATAAAACAATCGAAATAGGAATTTCTTTTTTTTCGAAAGTGTCTACTAATTCTTTAAGTTCTAAATCATCATAATCATTATTACGACTCCACCAGTTTCCAAGAGCATATCTTGGAACTAGTGCTGGATAACCAGTTAATTCATAATAATCTTTAAGAGCTTCTTCAAAGTCCCCATTATACATAAATAAGTATATATCAATAGCTCCGGCATCTCGTTCTCCAACCGTGCCATCTTCATTCCAAAAATAATCTTTAGTATCATCTATACTAGCCATACCTTCAGCAGAATATAATCCCTTACCATTGGTGCCACCTTCTTCTAAGCTGATAGCTGGTACACCAAAATTACGGACTTCAGGATGACCATAATACCATACTTTATCAGTATTTAATAATTCCACTTTTAAATTCATAGTCGGATTAACCTTGGTTCCTTCGAAAGGCTTTTCCTTAGTATATGTTAATTTAAAATAATCTGTCGATATTTCGATAAAATAATCATTGTCTTTCGTATGAAATTTTGGAAGTGGCAAATTACGATGTAAAACTAATCCTGTTGGTCTATCTAGGAAAGCTCCATTAAGGCTATATTCTAGCCTAATTAATCTTGGCGATAAAACCGTAAAACGGTATGTTTTACCACTAACAATAGCTTTAGGATTAGCTTCGGCACTTTTTAAATCAATTTTAAATTGTTCACCTAAATTGTACATAGTATCACGCCCCACATTATTTTTTATATTTCATCTATCTGCATAAAATTAGTATGTCTAGCTTTGCCAAACGGATGTCCTCCAGTAATAATTACCTTATCACCATTTTCTAAGCCTAAAAGTTCTTTTAATTGCAATTTAACCTTTTTAGTTAAAGTTTCAAAATCAGATTCTTTAATGGCAATCGGTAAAACTCCAAAATAAAGGTTTAAACCTCTAGCTATTTGTTTGTCAGAAGTTACAGCCAATATCATACATGGCGGACGAAGCTTACTCATTTGTTTTACCGTATACCCTGTAGTAGTTGTCGCGATAATCACCTTACAATCAAGCTCTAAGGCCCCTAAGGCAACACTGCTAGCAATCGTTCCAGAAATATCCTTAGTTTTAGCTTTAATTGCCGCTTCTAAATAATCGTCATAATTGATACTAGCTTCAGCTGATTTAATAATTTTTTCTATTTCCATTACCGCTTCAATGGGATTAGAACCAACGGCAGTTTCTCCAGCTAGTAAAATACTATCGACACTTTCAGAAACAGCATTAGCTAAGTCTGATACTTCTGAACGACTAGGCACGGCCTTTTCGGTTAAAAAGCTATCTAACTCCGCAGTAATAATACTTATTTTTCCTTTGTTACGACACTTACGAATTACCTGACGTTTAATATTAGGCACATCTTCAAGTGGTAATTCGACAGCTAAATCACTACGTGCGAGTAAAACGCCATCGGCAACATCGATAATACGATTTAATGATTTTACCGCTTTATCATTTTGAATTTTCGCAATTAAACCAATATGATCATTTTGTAATTCAATTAAAACATCATTAATTTCCATAATATCTTCGGCATCAGTTACATTAGACACGCCTATAAAATCAACACCCATTTCGTGGGCAAACAAAATATCTTTACGATCTTGTTCTGTTAAAAATTTACGATTTAAAGAAACTCCAGGTAAATATATTTTTGATAAGCTAATAACTTCGCCACCTTGAAGCACTTCACAAACAACATAATCTAATCCCTTTTCAACTACCTCTAAAACCACTTTACCATCCATAAGTTTTATAATTGAATGATATTTTAAATCATCAATTAATTTAGGATAGTTTACGCAAAACTGAAAACCATTACAAATCACTTGCTTCATGTAAATACGAATACGTTCGCCTTTTTTATATTCTGCTTTTCCATTATAAAATTCACCAGTTCTAAGACAAGGCCCTTCTAAATCCATCATAACAGCTGTATTTGTCCCTAAATCTTCATTAATTTTATTTATATTATTGATAATATGTTTAGAAAATTCATGATCAGAAAAACTCATATTTAAACGAATAACATCAACCCCGCTTTGAATTAACTTTTCTAAAAGTTCTCTAGTATAAGTAAGCGGACCTACAGTGGCAATTATTTTCGTTCTATTCATATTATCACCCTATTATAATTATACCAATTTTTTGGTGAATAACAAGGGAAAAAGATACAAAAATGAAAAAAATAGGTTAAAGAGCCTATTTTATATCCAATATTTTTACTTCATATTCACCATTTGGACTTGTTACTTTAGCGACATCGCCTTTTTTAAGGCCAATTATCGCTGCCGCAATTGGTGATTCATTTGAAATTTTATTTTCAAAAGGGTCAGCTTCAGTACTACCAACAATTGTGTAGGTATCAGTTTCACCATCTTCAACATATTCAATCTTAACGGTGTTACCAATTGATACCACATCAGTATCGGCACTCTTGATTACAACAGCATTTTCAATCATCTGACTTAAATTAGCAATTTTGGCTTCGACTTCAGCTTGCTCACTACGAGCAGCATCGTATTCAGCATTTTCACTTAAGTCACCTAAGGCACGTGCTTCTTTTAAAGCGTTAATTACTTCAGGCCTTTTTTCTTGCTGTAAATATTCAAGTTCTTTTTTCATGTCTTCTAACCCTTGCTCAGTTACATAAATTTCATCTGCTTTAGACATTCTGTCCACCTCTCCTTAATATTGATTTCTACAAATGTTACTACACTTTTGATGTTTTGTCAAGTGCTTTTTTCAGCATATAGTTTTCATAGGCTGGTTTAGGAACTTTAATATATACTATTTGTTTAGGGTGCCTAACTATTCCTATTTTTTGCATATCTTCATCATAAATCTCATCAATAGTAAAATCGAACTCATCATCTGGTCCAAAAATAGTTACCTTTTCACCTATTTCAAAATAATTTCTTTGTTCTAATTTTATCAGCTTATTTTTCTTATCATAATCTAAAACCATGCCTAAAAAATCTTGATTAGTAATTTCTATACGGCCATTATAATAACCAGTATCTTTACCAAAATTTCCATCAAAGAATTGCGCTACTGAATCACGATTCGCGCATCTTCTTAAAACGTTTTCATATTCTAAATTATATTTGTAGTTTTCTTTATCACTTAAATATCCATCGATTACTTTTCTATAAATTTTAATAATTGTAGCAATGTAATAAGCTGAACGCATACGTCCCTCTATTTTTAAACTATCTACACCCATATCAATTAATTCAGGAATATGTTTAATTAGTGACAAATCTTTCGCGCAAAAAGTAAATGGTTTATCCCCTTTCACTGGTTTATCATCAATTATTAAATCAAAATCCCAACGACATATTTGACTACATCCACCACGATTAGAATCACGATTAGTTAAAAAATTGGAAAGCACACACCTACCACTATAAGAAGCACACATAGCTCCATGAACAAATACTTCTAGTTCAATCGGCACATCTTCTTTAATGGCTTTTATATCTTCTTTAGCACATTCTCTAGCTAATACAATACGCTTTACACCTTCTTTTTTCCAAAAAGATGCCGCTTTTTTATTAATAGTTGAAGCTTGTGTTGACAAATGAATAGTTAAATTGGTATTTTCTTTCGCTATTTTAATAATAGCAGGATCGCTGACGATAATAGCATCAACTTTAATTTCATCGAGTTTTTTTAGATAATCGGTTATCATTTCTAATTCCTTATTATGCATGGCAATATTAACTGTAACATATACTTTTTTATTTAATTTATGAGCAAAACTTACGCCTTCTTGTAAGTCTGGTAAAGAGAAATTATCGGCATTAGCTCGCAAGTTAAAA
>CANRBD010000009.1 GCA_947628765.1 uncultured Bacilli bacterium | reverse complement strand
CCATCAAAAATCAATGTCGATTTAGTTATTGAATCACCAAGCAAAGAAGTACCAATTCAAGTTAAACCAAGTGGAGAAATTGGATTTGGTAAAGCTATCAGTGCGATTAACATGAGCCAGTCAAGTGTTAAAGTTTATGGAACTAAAGAAGTTTTAGATGAACTCGAATATATTCCATTAGAAGTAGATGTTACTGGTTTAAAAGAAGATCGTGAATATAAATTAGATTTAACTAAGCCAAAAGGCGTGAAGTCAATGTCGGCTAGTACAATTACTTTGCGATTTACTTTAGGTGAAGCTACTGATAAAGATATTAGTAATGTTAATATTGACGTTCGTAATTTAGATAGTCGTTATAGTGTTCAAGGTGTCAGTGAAAGTGATATCGAAGTTACTGTAAATGTTAAAGGTGTTAGTGGGGTTTTAAATAATTTAACAGCTGATGATATAAATGCTTATATCGATCTTAAAAATTATGGAGTGGGTGAATATGAGATTCCTGTTAAAGTAGAAGGAACCGATTCCCGTGTTCAATATCTATCAAAAACTAAAAAGGTTAAAATCCGTATTGTTGAAAAATAAACTGCTGAAAAGCAGTTTTTACTTGACATAAAGGCTTAAAACATATATTATAAATATAGAGGATAGGAGGGAATTATGGAATTTTTAAAAGAGATTAAATCGTCACTATTAATCATGGCTGGCTTCTATATTATTGTTGGGCTTGTTATGCTATTAGTGCCAAATTTTGTTAGTAATTCGCTATGTTATTTGATTGGAGCAATTTGTATAATTGTTGGTGGCTTATCAATTTATACTTATATTGGTTCGGATGTTTATGGAACTCTTGCGGCCGCTTTCTTTATCGTTGCTGCTGTTTTCATCGGTTCAGGTCTTTTTATTATTTTAAATCCTGAAGTTGTAGTATCATTTATTCCAATTATTATGGGTGTTTTACTAGTACTTGATGCTTTTGGTAAATTGCAAACAGCGACTAGATTACAAAAATATAATTATGATAAATGGTGGTATGTTCTTATTTCCGCACTTGTTATTTTTATCTTTGGAATTTTACTACTATTTAATCCTTTTGAAGCTATAACCTTATTTATTAGAATGGTTGGAGTATTTTTACTTATCGATGGTATAGCTAACATTGTAACCGTTTTCAGTTACAAACAAATAGAAAAAGAAATCAAATAAGAGTATAAAAAATCAGTAATTAAATATATTTTAAAGACTGATTTTTTTATTTACAAAATTAAAAAAATTTGTTATAATCTATAGCGAGTATTAATTTACTCCTTGCTTCTTTGGAAGCCAAATAGACCATAAGGAGGTGTAATAATGAAAAAATATGAAATCATGTTTATCGTTAGACCAACATTAGGAGAAGATGAAGTTAAAAAAGTTATTAATGACTTCGGAAAAACCTTAACGTCTAATGGAGCTAAAATCACAGGCGAAAACGACATGGGACAAAGAGAATTAGCTTACGAAATTAAAGATTTCAAAAGTGGCTTTTATTATGTATATGATATTGAGGCTAAAGATGATAAAGCAATTAACGAGTTTAATCGTCTAGCGTTAATCAGTAAAGACATAATTCGTCATTTAATTACAAAAAAAGAAGATTAAAAGAGAGGTACTATTATGAATAGAGTTTGTTTAGTTGGTAGATTAACAGCCAAACCAGAATTAAGATATACAAGTTCTAATGTTCCCTATACTCGTTTTAGTTTAGCCGTCAATAGAACTTTTAATAATGCTCAAGGAGAAAGACAAACCGATTTTATTAACATTGTTGTTTGGAGAAAACAAGCAGAAAATATTGCAAAATACTTAAACAAAGGTAGTCAAGTTTCTGTAGAAGGTAGAATTCAAACTGGTAGTTATACAGCTCAAGATGGTAGCAAACGATACACTACTGATGTTGTAGCTGACAATATTCAATTTTTAGAAACTAGAAAACAATCTGAAGCCAGAGGCGAAAGCGCAACACCATATGACTTCGAAGGCGCACCAGCTCCGGCTGAAACAAATAATGATGTCAATATCGAAGATGATCCTTTTGCTGATTTTGGTGACAATGTTGCTATCGATGATAATTTCTTAGATTAAAAGGAGGAAAATAATGGCAGAGTTTTATAGAAAAAAAAGAAAAATATGTCAAATGTGTGCTGGCAAAACAGTAGATTATAAAGATCCTGAAATTATTAAAAAATATGTCAGTGCTGATAAAGGTAAAATTTTACCTAGAAGAATTACCGGTGCTTGTTCTAAACACCAAAGACATATTGCAAACGAGGTAAAAAAAGCTAGATTTATGGCTTTACTTCCATTCGTTAAATAATAACATCTTTTGATGTTATTTTTTTTGACCGATATATCTAATTAATGGTATAATAAAAATAGAAGGAGGCTAGGAAATGAGTAGATTTGATAAAACAACTAATATCAATATTGAAGATATAGATATAGAAAAATTAAGGGCAGAAGTAGAAGCGGATCGTCAAGCTAGAAAAGCCAAAAAAAATATATTTTTGAAAAAAGAAGACGAACCAGAAATTAAAGAAGAAATAAAAGTAAAAGAGATTCAAAAAGAACCTGAAGAAGCATTAGAAGAACCATTAAAAAAGAAAAAAGATTCTTTAGATCAGTATGTCGATGAGCTGTTAGCGGAAACTGAAATTGATAATAATGAACAACTTGAGGAGGATTTAAAGCAAGAAGATTCTTCTTTAAACAAAGTAGAAGGACTTCAAGATATTGTCAAAAATGACTTTCAAGAAAAAACAATCGTAGAAATGAATATGCCAAGTAAAAATAAAATTGGCATGGCCTCAGATCATCGGGGATATAAACTAAAACAAAAACTTACAAAATATTTAACTAAAAAAGGTTATACTGTAGTTGATTATGGATGTGATGGAAAAGATAGTTGTGATTATCCAGAATTTGGCTTTAAATTAGGTAAGGCTATTAAGGAAAGTGAAGTCCAAAAAGGTATTGCTATTTGCGGTAGCGGTATTGGCATTAGTATGGCCTGCAATAAAATCAAAGGTGTTAGATGCGCAAAAGTCGATAACGTCAAAGAGGTAAAATATACTAGACGCGACAATGATGCCAATATTATTGCACTTGCTGGTAATATACCGACTTTCCGAGCTAAAGATATTGTCGATGTTTATTTAAAGACCGAGTTTTCTGGAAAAGAAAGACATCAAAAACGTATCGATATGCTTAATGAAAGAGGTTAAACATGCTTTTGAAAACAATTTTATATATTATTTTTACCTTTATTGCCATTTGGGCTCTTGATAGTATTAATATAACAAATTTATTTAAAAAGAATAAATATTATGCTGCGCGAGTATTATATTTAATGATTAGTATATCATTATCATATTTAGTAGTAAATTTCTTGTATGATTTCTTTACATATTCAAATATTTTATAGAAAGGAAGTTTGCTATGAAGAAAATACTCTTAATTACTTTGCTAGTAGTATTTATTCCTTTTTTTGTGGTTAATTTATTTGTCAGAACTGATGAAATTAAATTTCATTATGTTTCTAACAAAGTAATAAGAGTTATGGATGAAAGTAAGCAAGAAGTTACAACCATTCCTTTTGAAGAATATATCAAAGGAGTTTTAGCTGGAGAAATGCCAGTTAATTTTGAATTAGAAGCTTTAAAAGCTCAAGCCGTAGCGGCACGTAGTTATGCAATGGTTCAAATAAATAAAAATAAAGAAAAAGATTATGATGTTGTAAATACGGTAAATAATCAAGTCTATTTAACTGATGCTAATTTAAAAGAAAAATGGAAAGAAGATTATCCTAAAAAAATTAATAAAATAAAAAAAGCTGTAACAGAAACTAAAGGTGAATATCTAACTTATAATAATGAAGTAGTCGAGGCTTTATTTTTTTCCACTAGTACAGGTAAAACAGAAAATAGTGAAGATGTTTTTTCATCAAAAGTGCCATATTTAAGAAGTGTTTCTAGTACTTGGGATGAAGCCTCACCAGTTTATGAAGATACTAGTACTTTTAATTTAAATGATTTTTATACGAAATTAAATTTACCATATAATGATAAAGTTAATTATGAAGTTTTAGAACGTAGTAGTACAGGTAGAGTGAAACAAATAAAAATAAATGGAGTTACTTTTAAAGGTCGTGATTTAGCCTCAAAATTAAAATTGCGCTCTAATTATTTTCATATTACTCAAAATGATCAGACCATTACTTTTGCGACAAAAGGCTACGGACATGGTGTTGGTATGAGTCAATATGGTGCTTTAGGCATGGCTAAAGAAGGATATACTTATGATCAAATTTTAAAACATTATTATCAAGGTACAGAAATTAAAAAAATTTAGTATAATTTTGCCTATTTATGGTCAAAATGTTAATAGAGGTGAAATTATGAAAAAAATTAAACTAAAAAAATCAGTTCTTTATGGTATTTATACTGGAGTTATTGCATTATTATTAGGAGCTCTTTATTATATTGATTATTCAAATAGTAAATTATATGATAACCCGCAGCCTGAAGAAGATATGCGTTATGTAACTAGATTATTTAACAACGACGATATTCCTGTAGTAGCTGCTGATTCAGTTATTATGAGACCATATACAGATGATACTGTTAAAATAGTCCAAAATTTTTATAACTATAAAGGAACTGAGGCTGAACAAGAGAAAGCTATCATTAATTATGAACAAACCTATATGCAAAATAATGGGGTAGCATATGGCGGACCACAAGATGCATTTGATGTTGTCAGCGCTTTAGGTGGAACAGTTACTAGTGTTAAAGAAGATAAACTATTAGGAACAATTATTGAAATTGAAGCTTCTGATAAAGTTACTTTAGTTTATAAAACCGTAAGTGCGGTTAATGTTAAACAAGGGGATAAAGTATCACAAGGTGACGTTTTAGGTAAAAGTGGCACTTCAAACATGAATAAAGATTTAGGCAATCACTTCGTTTTTGAATTAAAGGTAAATGATAGTTATGTTAATCCCGAAGATTATTACGATAAAAATATTAATGAATTATAAAGAAAAAATATTTTTTCTATAAAAAAAGCAGGAATTAGGTCTCCTTGTAGGGTATATTACTATAAAGGAGGCTTTTTATATGCATGAAATTATAAATGAAGAAATCGAAATAAAAAATTTAATCTACGAAATAAGAGGTAAACAAGTAATGCTTGATAGTGATTTAGCTTATCTTTATGGATGCAAAAATGGAACAAAAGAAATTAATCAAGCAGTCAAAAATAATTTGGCTAAATTTCCCGAAAGATTTGTTTTTAGGTTAAATGAACAAGAATATCAGCTTTTAAGGTCAAAAATTTTGACCTTAAACAGTGGAAGAGGAAAACATAGAAAATATTTGCCATATGTATTTACTGAACAAGGAGTAGCTATGTTAGCGACAGTATTAAAATCTAAAGTAGCAACAAAAGTAAGTATTGCTATCATGGATGCCTTTGTTCAAATGCGTCATTTTATAATTGATAATAAAGATATGTTTAATAGATTAACTAAAGTTGAATATGACTTATTAAATCATGACATGAAAATAAATCAAATTTTAGATGAGATGCATCCAAAAGAATTTAAAGAGAAATTGTTTTTTGATGGTGAGATTTATGATGCTTATAGTTTACTTATCAATATCATTAGAAAAGCTAAAAATAAAATAATTATTATCGATAATTACATTGATAAAACGATATTTGATATCCTTGCTTATAAAAACGAAAATGTTAAAGCCTTCATATGGACCAAAGAAATTAAAACCAAATTAGATATAGAAAAATTTAAACTACAGTATAGTAATACAGAAATAAAGATCGTAAATAATTTTCACGACCGCTTTATTATTTTAGATGATAAAGAGTTATATCATATCGGCGCTTCTTTAAAAGACTTAGGTAAAAAGTGTTTTGCGATTAGTAAAATGGATATTAATTCTATTAAAAAACTTTTATAATTATAAAAAAGGCATTATAATTGCCTAAAAAGTGTATAATTAGTTAAGAAAACGTCTAAAATATTGACAAATCTTTAAAATTTCAGTATGATTAATAAGTAGAGGAGGATAAAATATGTTAGATTTTACAAATGTGTTAGCAGTTGACTTTTGTAGTCAAGTACCTGCAGGAGTATTTAATGTCGTATCTTTAATCATTTCAGGAATTCAAATTGTTGTTCCAATTTTATTAATTATTTGGGGAATGATCGATTTTGCTAAAGCAGTTACTAAAAGTGATGAAGATGAAATCAAAAAAGGTCAAAAAACCTTTATTAAAAGATTAATTGCGGCAGCTATTGTTTTCTTAGTAGTAACAGTAGTTAGATTAGTTGTAGGCCTTGTTGGACAATTAGGCGCTGAAGGCATGAACGGTTCTATTTGGGACTGTGTACAACGTTTTATTAATGGTGCTTAGTACTTTAGAAAGTAGGGATAAATATGCTAGGGTTATTTAATGTGATGGAAGTATTAGAAGAGAATACTACCATGTGTGCAGGCATGGCTATTCCAGATACCGTTTTTAATGTGGTAGCTCTTATTATTAGAGGAATCAAAATTGTTGTTCCAATTTTATTAATTATTTGGGGAATGATTGATTTTGCTAAGTCTGTAGTTGCTAAGAAAGAAGAAGATATTAAAAAATATCAAAAAGCATTTGTTATGCGACTTGTTTCAGCAGCTCTAGTATTTTTAGTGATTATTATAGTTCAATTAGTTGTAAATCTTCTAGCCGGTGTTCAAGAACGCTCTGGAGAAGATGGAAATGCGACTTCGGACATTTGGGACTGTAGTAAAAAGTTCATTAATGGTGTAGATGCTCATGCAGTCAAAACAGATGATGAATAAAATATAAAAAAAGCGACATAAAGGTTTATTGTTGCTTTTTTTTATGATATAATATATGTGTGAAAATATAAAATAAAGGAGCATGTATATGATTAAAAATATGATAAAAACATTATTGATAAGTATTGTGATTTTTTTGGGTGCTCTTTTTGTGAATATAGATGGAGTAAAAGCAGACAAGGCTTGTACATGCAATTATTATTTATCAGGCGATTCAATGCAAAGTTCTTATTGGGTTGATATAAAATATTCAGCAACTGAAGCAACAATTACCAAATCATGTGAGGTTCTTTATGATGCTAGTAATACTCTTTGTTCTGATGGCGAAGGAAAGGCTGCTCGTGGTAATCCATTTGAAGTTGATTCAGGTTATATAGCTGAAAATTGTAGCAAAGATGCTTGTGCCACAGCTAATTTAAAGTGGAGCAAAGATTTTTGGGGAAAAGTAATAATTGTTGCATGTAATGATTCAAATAGGTCAGAATGCGATAATAAAGCAGATGTCCAAGCGGAATCAGCAAACGGATTTGTGGCTGCTGGGCCTGCCGGTGGATTGCAAACTCCAGACAACAATCCTACCATCGGTAGTGGTTATCAAGCATCTGATATTGATGGGATAATGCAATGGGGACAAACTGGTGATATCAATTTAGATGGTAAAGAAAATATAGATTGTAATGTTATTAGTGGTAACTTGAAAGATTTTTTAAACTGGCTATTTTGGATACTATGTGTTATTGGAATAGTACTATTAATTATAATGACGGCCATTGAATTTATAAAGGTAATAACTGGCCAAGATGATGAAGGCATAAAGAAAGCTTTAAAACATTCTCTTATTAGAATAGTTTGTGCGGTATTATTGTTGTTATTACCAATGTTAGTTAATTTTATTATCACAGTAATTAATAATGCCTTTAGTGGCGAAGTTACTATCGGTGCTAATGGCGAAGTTACATGTGGTGTAGGTAAATAATAAAACGTCTAAAAGGAGGTGCTTAAATCATGATTGTCGATGAAGTCTTATTGCCGTTTTTGCGTTCGATAGCATTCTTTTTTGACAATATAGTTTATGGGCTAATAGCTCAAGTTTATGAATTGATGCTATATTTAGCTAATATGGATTTATATACTAAAAATCCTTGGCTACAAGATTTAGTACAAAGAATTTATGTCTTATTAGGAATATTTATGCTATTTAAATTAGCCTTTTCGGTTATACAGTATTTAGTAGATCCAAATGCTTTTTCAGATAGTAGTAAAGGCTTTGGAAAATTAGTTACAAATACCATGGTAGCAATGATTCTCTTAGTAAGTGTTCCTTGGATTTTTGAAACAGCTTATAAAGTTCAAGGTTATGTATTAGAGAATAATGCTATTGGTGAATTAATTATGGGTGAAACTTTTAGTTCGGATAAGGTTAGTGCTAAAAGTTTGTCGCAAGACGTTCAATTTTTGATGTATGGGGCTTTTTTGTCGGTTAATACTGATGTTGATGCTTTTAAGGAATGTACTGATACGCCAGTTATGGGTTCTCGAGCTATGGCGGCTAATCAACCTTGCTTAGAAGCTTTAGAAGGGGAAATGGCAGGCTCTTCTACTTTTGCTGATGCTAAGATTAATTTAGATAGTTTCTTTAAAAAAGGAGCGGATGGCGATGCTTCTTCACGTAAATTTGAAGATTTTAGTGCCTTAGTTGCTTGGCGTATAGATGGGCAGTTTGCCTTTAATTATATGCCGGTTATTTCAGCTTTAGCTGGTGGTTATGTAGCTTTTCTATTACTAACTTTCTGTATAGACGTTGCTATTCGTATTATAAAATTGTGTTTCTTACAGATGCTTGCACCGATATCAATTATTTCTTATATGGATCCTAAAGAATCCATGGGCAATAGTAAATTAGGAAATTGGATTAAAGAGTGTGGTAAAACGTATGTGTCACTATTTATTAGATTAGTTACTATTTTCTTAGCTATGACGCTGATTCAAATAATTGCTAATACAGTACTAGCGCAAGGTGGAATTAATGATCATATTAATTGGACAAGTTCAAACATTGGTACACCAGATGGTGTTCAAACGATGTTTATTTATGTTCTTTTGGTAATTGGGGCCTTTATGTTTGCTAAACAAGTACCACAAATGATTGAAAATTTATTTGGTATTAAAGCTTCTGGAGAATTAACTTTAAATCCATTTAAAAACCCTGTAATAGCAGCTGGTGCTGGATTAACTTTAGGTGCTATAGGTGGTGCCATGGCTGGAGCCCGTGCCGGACTTGAAGCTGAAGCTCCTATTAGAGGTGCTTTAGTTGGTATGGCTTCTGGTGCTCGCCGTGGAATGGGATCTAAACTCGAAAAAGGTATGTTTGGAAATACCAGAAATAGTGTCTTTAGAGATTTAACTGGTAATGATATGAGAAATTATCGTTTACACCAAAAGTTTTTGGGTATTGGTGCCGATAAAAAAATAAAAGAAGTTTCTGACCCATTAAAGATGGCTCATGGACAATTAAATGAAGCACAAACCAATTTAAACATCGCTTCACATGAGACTACGGAAAGAGGTAGATTTTTAACTGATCAAAAAATTGATATGCATAATTTACCAGAAGAAATGCGTAGACATTCTGATAGAGTATCTCAATTACAAGCTAATGTCACTAGTCTTCAAAGTGAAAGAAGCCGATTAGAACAGTATAAATCTAGTTTCCAAAATATTATTGATGCTAATGATAGAGAGCTAAATAAACCTGGTCATATTCCTCCAGCAAGAAGACAAAAATTAGAACAGGCAAAACGCACAGCAATGGACAATATAGCTAATGCTGATAAACGAATCGCCGACACTAATACTAGGTTAAATCAATCACAATCACAATTAGTAGCTGAACGACAAATTGTCGCTAATATCCAAGGATTTGAACAATCAGTTAAACGTGAAAATGAACTTAGAGAACAGATTGGTTCAATTGAAAAAGATATTAGTACTTTAAGTGATGCTAAATCTGATAGAAAGAAATTCTATGGTATTGATGATAGTACAAAACAATCTATTTCTGATGCTATAGGTCATGTTAATCAAAGACAGCAAGGTTCTCCGAATAATCGTCCTGATATTAATTCGCGAGAAAATATTGATGGCTCAATAAGTAATAACAATAATGGAACATTATAAAAGAATAAAAGGAGGTAATTTATGAATTATTTAATACCAGCAGGTTCAAAAAAACAATTATTAATATTAGGTGTTTTTAAACCATTTGAGTTGGGACTATTTGGCGCTGGAATAGGCGTAACGGTAATATTATTAATATTATTTAGCCCATCCGGCTTTCTACTTGCTATTTTGGATTTACTCCCAGCGGTTATATGTAGTTTCTTAGTTCTTCCAATTCCTCATTATCACAATACTTTAACCGCGATAAAAGAGCTATATACCTTTTTTACCAATAGGCAAAGATTTATATGGAAAGGATGGTGCGTGAAAGATGTCTTCAAATAGATCTAAATATACTAATGATTTTGTACCAATTAAATCAATTGCGAATGGAATGATAGTGTTAGATAATAATGAAAAAGTTACCGGAGTAAAAATATCTCCACGAAATATCTTTATCTTAGAAGAAGATGAAATGTATACAATTATTAATAATTTAACCAATGTATATAATTTAATCGATTACGAATTTTGGATTATAGCAGCTGATAGACCAGTTGATATCAATGCTTATCTTTCCCAATTACAGTTACTTTATAATTCACAAACTAATCCTGTAAAAAGAAAAATAATTATAGATGATATTAATAAAGCTAATATGTTTACTAATAACAATGTTGTAGATACGGAATTTTATTTACTATTTAAAGAAAGAGATATGGATAAAATACAAAAAAGAATTAGAACACTTATGCAAAGCTTTGCTAATGCTGGGCTTCAATCAAAGCAGACCTCTAATGAGGATTTAAGAATTATTTTAGATAACTTCTTAAATGGTGGACAAACTACGACATTTGGGACGGTGATGAGTTAATGGATATTAAAACTCAAATAGCGCCTAAAGGTTTAGAATTTAGGCCTAGTAACTTTGTGGTATCAGATAAATATGCCACGATACTAACTGTTATTTCATATCCTAAATATATTACCCCAGGATTTTTATCACATTTAACTAGTTTACCTGGAATAAAAATGGTTATTAAACATATCCCAATGGAATTTGATGTTATTAGTAAATTAATAAATAAAGAGATTGCCGATTTAAAAGTTCGTTACCAAGAGGAAAACGATTTAACTTTTCAAGAAAAATTACGTCAAGATTATGAATCATTAGAGCAGTTTATAAAACAATTAGCTGCGAGTCAAGCAAAAATATATGATTTTCAACTTCATATTATGATTACAGCCGATTCTAGTGATGAACTTACTTCAAAAAGATTACAAGTAAAAAGTTATATTGAAGCAATGGACATGAAAGCGATTCCGCTTAGATTTGAGCAAGAAAAAGTTTTGAAATCTGCACTACCAATATTCCCTAGACAAGATATCGAGGATAGAATTGGAACTCCAATACCATCAACCACAATTGCGGCAACATATCCTTTTATCTTTGATAGTATCAAAGATTCTGGTCTTTCTACTTTATTGGGAGTTGATTTTTCTGGTGGCGTTGTCTTATTCAATCAATTCCTTTATCAAAGGCAAAAAGAGCCAAATAGACATAATGCCAATATGATAATTTTAGGTACATCAGGTTCTGGTAAATCGACAGCGGCTAAGTTATTGCTTAGAAACCATATTAGAAATGATCACCAAATTGTTATTATCGACCCTGAAGGTGAGATGGAAGATATGACTAGATTATATGGTGGTGATTTCATTGAACTTGGTAAAGGTGGAGACTTTGGTATGATCAATCCTCTTGAAGTTATAGTTGATGCTGATGAGGAAGAATTAAAGCAAGGAATGGGTTATGCCGTTCTTACTAGAACTTTACAAACTGTTAAAGCTTTTATGAAATATTATGATCCATCAATTACCGAAGATGTTCTTAATATTTTTAGTGAAATGGTTCAAGAGACATATAGACGTTTTAATATAAATTTCGATACTGATTTTACTAATTTTTCTTCAAAAGATTATCCAACATTTAAAGATGTATATGCTACTGTTAAAGGTAAAATCACGGCTATGCCAGAGCAAACTAAAGAAAAATCTATATTGGAACAATTAGAATTAAAATTAAGACCATTAATTAAAGAACTTAAATATTATTTCGATGGTGTTACAACAATAACACCAAAGAGTAATTTTATCGTATTTAATATTAGAGAACTTATGAATGCCGATATAAATATTAGAAATGCTTTATTCTTTAATACTTTAAAATATTCATGGAGTTTAACTTTAAATCCTAATATTAATACAGTTTTAATGGTTGATGAAGCCCACGTTCTTTTAAGTGGAAATAATACATTAGGTGCTGACTTTTTAGCGCAAATGCAAAGACGTGCCCGTAAATATAATACTGGTACGATTATTATAACTCAGCAACCAACGGACTTTAGTGATCCAGCAGTCATTACTCAAGGAAAAGCAATTTTTGATAATGCCTCATATTATTTAATAATGCAACTTCGAAAACAAGCAGTTGATGATTTATCAAAATTAATAGACTTAAATGATAATGAAAGAAATGCAATTAAAGGTTTCAATCAAGGAGAAGCTTTGTTTATTTGTGGTCGTAAACGAATGCAAATAAATGTCGTGGTAACTGAACAAGAATTAGATTCCTTTGGAAGCGGGGGCGGACTATAATAAATAGGTGGTGATAGAATGCCCAATCTATTATTAAAAGCAAAAAATATTATTAGTAAATTAGGACAAGCTAAAGCTTTAAAAGATGCAGCCAAAAGTAATGAAGCTGAAGGCCAAACAGGCTCATTAAAAGCTTTTATGGGACTGTCATTAGTATTTACTATAATTTTCCCCGTTATATTATTCTTTATGGTTATTGTTGTCATTGTTGCTTTGCCACAAATGTTCTTTACAATTTTTGGAGCCGTGACTGATCATTCTAAAAGTAATAGTTATTCTGGTGATTTAGCTTATTTACAATGGGCAATAGACATTGCGAATGATGATAGTCATGGTTATAGCCAATGCAACCGTACAGGTAGTCCGGATTATGACTGTTCTAGTTTAGTATGGTATTCGCTAGTTGATGGTCAAGGTTTTGATGCTAATGCGATGGGAGGCTATGCTTTTTCTACTTGCGGTGAGGGCGACATTTTAAAACAAAATGGTTTTAAAGAATATACCTATACTAGTCATGCTGATCTTCAACCTGGTGATATTTTGGTAAGAGATCCATGCGGACCACATGGACATACTGAAATATATGTAGGGGAAGATAAAACTGTAGGAGCCCATACATCAGAAAGTGGGTTATGTGGTGCTCCTGGAGACCAGACAGGACATGAAATTGATGTCGGTGTAAGTTCTTCCAGCTGGGAGACATATTATAGATTAGAGGGGTAAAATGAGAAAAAGCATTTTATTATTACTGATTATTTTTATGGTAACCGGATGTAGTGTTCAATATAATTTAGAAATTAATAGTTCATCAGTTAAAGAAAATACTAATATTAAATTTGCCAAAGAAACATTTGATGGAACTCTTTCATCGTTATCTAATTATAATATGCCAATTACTCAAGATTCTAAGCAAGTAGATTTTTATAATTTAGATGTATCGGAAGATGCGGCTAATTATTATTTAAAATATAATTATGAGTTTGATCATCAAAAATACGTAAATAGTTATTTTGTTAAAAACTGTTATGAGACAGTTAAATTAGAAGAAAAATATGGTCAAATACATTTTTATACTTCTAGTCAATTCCGCTGTATAAATTTAGATGATGGCGGTCATATTGATTCTGCAACAATTAATATAAAAACAGATATGCGAGTCATAGAAAATAATGCAGATGAGATAAAGGATAATATCTATACTTGGAAGATTAATGAAAAAAATAGTGATAATAAACCTATTAATATAGTTATGGAAAAAAATGATGATATAGATACTTTAGTTAATAATACTAAAGATATGCTTATTATTTTAGGAGCTATATTAATCCCGGCAGCTTTAATAGGGATTTATATGGTGATAAGAAAAAAAAGAAGTAATTCAATTTAGTTGGTGGTGATGTGCATGAAAAGAAATAGAATAGATAAATGCCAGTCATTTTTCAAAAAAATTGCTGCTTGCTTTTTTGTTGCAATAATATGTTTCTTTTCTTTTGCCAGCAATCAAGCTAAAGCTAGTATGCTTGGTGAAGCTGTTTTAGATAGTCCTAATGCAGCAGAAAAACAATTTTGGGATAAAATAAAAATCATAAAAAGTGTTTTTTCAAATCAAATTGATGATGTAGCTTTAGCGGCAACGATACTTTATCGAGGAACATCTTCATCATTGTTAAGTGCTCAATACGATAAAAATTTCGACAAAAATGATTATCGCCAGCAAATGCAAACAATAAAACAAGCAACCAATGATATTAGTACAAGCATGAATACTAAAAAAGAAGATGAAATTATTAGTTTTACGAGATCGGATGATGATCAAAATAGCGATCGAATCGATATATTAATTGCAGCTACTTTGGTTATGTTAGATTCTAGTGGCTGGGTTGGAACATATAGTGATGAAAATTACGAAAAAGCTCTAGCTGGTGACCGTTTGGTTTGGAATATGGTCGATGATAATGATGTCATTGGTAATTTAATTGGTGAAGGCCTTAATGCTGTATTTTGTGGAGTTGGGGCAGTGGCTAATGCTACAATTATACCAATTGAATTTGGACCTGATATTTTAAGAGGACGAGCTGATGTAGCAGTCGGCAAGTATGCCAAAAGATTTTATACAATGTCTAATATTTGCCAGCACGGTTTTATTGGCGGAACAATGGAAAGTGTTAGATCAATAAAAGATGATAATGCTAGAAAATTAAAAAAGCAAGAAATAGCTCATGAAATCATTCATATTGCAGAAACATATCGTATCTTGTTTGGGTTAGAAGATGATTGTATTGTTGATCCGTCTACTTTAAATGGAGGAGTTTGGAAACAATATGATACGACATGGGGAAATATTCCTGTTGGAAGTAGTAATATGACAAGTATTGGCTGCTTAATAACCTCGGTGTCGATGTTAATAGCGCGCTCGGGAACCAAAATTACTAATTTGCCGAGTGGATATACGGAATTTAATCCAGGAGCATTTGTCACTTCGATAAAAGCCCATGGCGGAGTTACTAGTGGCGGGGCTTTTACTTGGACTGGTTTTTCTGATATTGCGCCAAATTGGCGGGCGGCTGATAGTCCTGTCTCGGTTGGTACGAGTGATATAAAAACTTTAGCTAAAAAACTTTCTGATGAACTTTCTACTCCAGCTGAGGGTAAGTATCAAAAATTTATTGTATTGCAAATACATCATAATTCAAGTGCTCAACATTGGGTAGCGGTAGATAGTGTTACTGATAGTGAAGTTTATATCTTAGACCCCGGTGGTAGTGGCGGTGGTAATACCCTAGACCAAAATTATACAGGATGGGTAGTGGATACTTATCGTGTAATGTATGCGACTGATGTGCCTTTTGGGCAAACAGGAACTTCTAGTACTGGTGGTAGTAGTGCTTCCGGTAGTAATTATTGTTCATCAGGAACATTTCAAGACTTAATTGAATTTCTTGGTGAACTTGAAGGTGTAACATATTGTAATTATAGAGGTCGTGGTGAAAACACCGGATATAGTGTCTCAACACTTCCTAATGACCCTGGCGGAGCTACGACAGCTTTCGGTTTAACCAAATGGGATGATGACTTAGCTAAGCAAGTAGGCTATAATGACTATGTTCAAGATTTATATAGTGGATGTACTGATAAAGAAAAGATTGATAAATTACTTCCTGTAACATGGGAAGAAATGAAAAGGATTGCCCAAGAACGTGCGCAACCATATGGTCTTTCATTTAATGGATATGAATTAGATGTTATGGCTAGTATTGCTTATGGTGGGCCATATTCTAGCAGCCTTTCAAACATATATGAACGTATTCAAAAATATGGTAAAGACAGCTATGAGGTATTTAAATGTTTTATTTCATTAGGTTGTAGTTTTTCGAATGGTGCTTATGTGTATGGATTGGCAGTTAGACGTATGGCGGAATATGAACTATTTCGTACAGGTAATTACAAAGCTACAAGACCATTTAATCAATATAATGAACAGATGGCCATTTCAAATAAAGCCGAGCTTGAGGCCTACATTAAAAAATATTGGCCTACCAATCGTGATCAAGTAACTACTTAAAAGAGGATTCTTAATGAATCCTCTTTTACTAACTAAACATATTATGTGGGAGTTTAGCCGTTTCGATAATATTTTGAATTTCTTTTGAAAAATTTTCAGCTTCTTCTTTTAATTTATCACACATTGTTTCGCATTTTCCTTTAGTAGAAATTATTTCACAGTTAAATTTTTTATTTTTATAATTATAAGTAGCAGATTGGATACTTTTACAACTATTTTCACCAATTATGGTTGTATCAAGAGTAATGTTAAGAATGTTTTTGCCATCATATTGTGAAGAAAAATATAGTCTAGTATCCTCGGAAGCTGTATCGGTATTTTTAGTAAAGATGTTTAATTTGGTATTATAAATATAGTTTATAGAAGTAGTCTGATTATTATCCGTATTATTAATGCTTTTTGTCCAAGTATCATCATTTAGGGTATATTGATTTTCTTGGAAATAATCTTTTATTTTTTGACTATTACCGTGGCTCATAAAATAAAAGATTAAAAATACAATCACACCGAGAATTAATATAAGGATAATTCCTTTAATAATTTTAAAAACTAATTGACTAGTACTCTTATCTTCCATATTACCACATCCTATTATAAATTATACCAATGTTGAAGATTTTATTCAACTAGTTAAATAAAATTTGTTATTATTTTAGTTGACACTCATATTAATACTTTGTATAATTGAACTAGAATAAGGTGGTGGGAACATGGATGAAAATGATAAAAAAATAGTTATGTTTGTAGGAATTTTTATTCTAATAATAGTTATTGTTGTTATCGTGATTAATGTTTTTTGGAATAAAAAATCTAATCAATTTCTGATTATAGATGGTACACTTATTTTAGAAAAGCAGGGTAACAAATGGAGCCAACTAACCGATTTAAATGATGATGTTTTAAAAGCAACTTATACTATCGATAATGGAGAAACCAGCCATGAAAATGTCAAATTAAATTATAATAATAACAAGTGGTATTATATGGATCAAAATTACCATGATATTGATGATAATAATTTTCGTATTGCCTACAGTAATATGGATAAAATTAAATTGGGTTCTTTTACAAGCCAATATGGTTCGGACGAAGATATTAATTTAATTGACCAAGTTCTTAGTAAACAGAACATTGAAAACTATCAAAGTTTTTTACCAAATACTAGAAAAACAATAGTCGATTTAGATAATGATGGAACTAATGAGATCATTTATACAACGACTAATATTAGTTTGTCATATGATGGTAAAAAACAAATGGCCGCATTATTTTTAGTTAAAGAAGGCGAAGTAAAACAAGTTATTGATATTAATGAAAAAAATCCATATTGGGTAACGGAAATATTAGATTTAAATAATGATCAAAAATATGAAGTCATTATTAATAAAGGCGATATTGATATAAGAACATTTAATAGTTGTTATCAAATATATGAAATGGAAAATAATAAGTTAAAATTACAACAAGATTGTACATTACAAAATAAATAAAAATTTAAAAAATAAACACCTATTTAGTGTTTATTTTTTTACTCTGTTTTAACGGTTGGAATAACATCATCTAAAGTATACTTATTACTTGTTGGTTCAGTACCTTTAATATAGTAAAGGACTTTAGCTTTATTACCATTTTGAGCTACTTCACCACTAATCGGATCAATAGCTACACCGACGACATTATTTGGTGTTTTATACCAAGTATCTTTTTTGCCGGCAAGCATCTTTTCCATAATATCAATCCAAACATTTTTAATATTTGAGCTATCAGTATTTGATACGGCTTTATTATCATCATATCCCGTCCATAAACCTACTAACAGCTCTTTATTGTAACCAAAAATTAAATTATCCGTGTCGGTAGTACCACTTTTAATCGCATATTTTCTAGTCATTTTTGGCGAGATATTATAACAAGTTGGTGTACTATAGTCGACAAATTCCTTAGCTGAAGTAGTAGTTAATAATTCATTTAAAATATAAACAGTATTTTTATTTAAAACATTTTCTGGATTTGGTTTATATTCATATAAAACATTATCTTTCATATCGGTTACTTTTGTAATAAAATATGGTTTTATTTTATTGCCTTCATTAGCTAAGGTAGCATATGCTTTCATTACTTCCATAATATTAATTTCCTCGGCTCCTAGAGCAAGTGATGGTAAAGCATTGAAATTTCCATTAATGCCAACACGCTTAAGCATGTTGACTAAATTATTTTCCCCTAAAAATAGATGAGTTTTAACCGCATAGACATTATCAGAATAGGCAATAGCTGCGGCCATACTGATGGGTTTATCAGGATATTTATCATTGTAGTTTTTTGGCGAGTAAGTTT
>CANRBD010000008.1 GCA_947628765.1 uncultured Bacilli bacterium | reverse complement strand
AATAAAAAAACAAGATGGGTAATCTTGTTTATACATCTAATGTCGAAACATTACTATCTAAAGATTGAGTTTGAACATCATCATTAGGAAGTTCTACATTTTTTAAACTATCGATGTTATTAAGCATGTTTTTAATTTGTTTACTAAAATTTTGTTGTTCTTCGCTTTCTAATCCCATAAATACTATTTGTTTTATTTGATTATGGTTGAAAGCTAAAGTTTTATCGGATGATATTAAACCTTCTGGATATGTACAAGCACTGTAATCAAACACTTTGTTATCATTTCCCATTGGACAATATCCGATAATCATAATTTTTTTAGTAGCCCCTTCTAATAATACTACTGTTCCTATTGGTAAAAACTTTTCTTTCATTTTATCCCTCCTTTTCACATCTGTTTATTTTTTTTTTCATATTCAAGTGGCTGAACACTATATTCATCATATTCAATCACTTTTACTGGAATATGATACTTTTCACTAAGCTCTGTCATCATTTCTTGATTTTGCTTAGTTAAAAACGCATATTGTTTTTCATTTAACTCTTCCCATTCTTCATCAGATAAACCATCAGTATTAAATTCATCATATCTAAATCCTATAACTAATGAATCATTTTTAGCTTGAAAAGCATCTGACGCTAATGGTCCATATACTGCCATAAAAGGTCCTGATATTTTTTCATCTACTTCTTTTATAACTGTTTGAAATGTTCTTTTTATTAGTTCTTCACTTTTTTCATCTAAAACATCATCTTGTTTTAAACTTAAATATTTAAAATCTTCTATTGGTAATCTATCGATATGAAGATTATTTCGAATAAAATAATAATTATTTGGAGACAAGAATTGATATATATCTTGTTGGTTTTTTGGAGTTTTGATGAAACGTAATTGACTATTAGTAAGTTTATCATCGTATTGGTTTAAAGATAAATAGTCATTTAATAATTTCAAGTATAATATTTTAACTTTAAAATACATTTGCTTCTCATAGTCAGGCATATTTAAATTTTCATAATCACTAAGAATGTTTATTTTTTCTTCTAAATCTTTCATTGTCCTCCCCCTTGCGTTATTATATTTTCAATGAAATCCTGTTCACCAGTCTGGGCAAAAACTATTTCGGATTCTGTAATTTTGAAATCAGAATGTAATAAATCACTATATTCTAAAACATATGGTCTACTCCATGTTCCAACAATTATACCTCTTTCATTAGTTCCAACGACAGGCATTATATGTCCGCCGCCTTCATTCCATGTTTTCGTAGAAACATTTGCATATTTTGTTGGATTAAAACTAGTAAGAACGACATCTTCATAATTACTGTTATCTCTATTTTCCAGTGGTTTATAAATTTGGATTTCGATTGATTTTCCTTGCTCAAGTTTGGTATCAATTCTGTTTCGTAACTGCTGATTAGCTTTATCTAAATCTACATTTTGAACTTCCTGTTGTAATTGTGCAAGCCTATCAGTAAGTTTCTCACCAGTAATTCCATTATAATTATCACCATTTTTAATTTTACTTAAAACATAATGAATTTCATTATATTTATCAAATACTTGTGGCAAAACGATAAAACTAGAATTACATTGAAGACCATCTAATTTACTACTTAGAAAATCATTAATGACATCTGTATTTATTCCGGTATTTTTATTAGCCAAATAAACTTGAGTTTCATCACTTTTTTCTAATAATCTATTACCTTTAAAAATTCCCTCTGGATTTTTTACCGTTTTTTGATTTGCGTGAACAAATAAATCTAAAAGTAATTCAGCATCATTTAATTTTCCATCTTTTATTAGTGGATAACCAAAGATTTGTTCATATACATGTGGCATATCTTTAAATTTGTTAATAATTATATCCATCGCCGAAGCATAGGAACAAGCTCCTGTTGTATCAATCATTTTTAATGTTTTAGTAGCATTCACGCCACTGAACCCTTGTTTTTTTAATTTTGATTTTAAGTAACGGAATTCTTTCGCATCCCCACTTAATAAATCTGAACGATTTAATTCTCTTATAACTCCTTGATTTGGGGCGAAACCATTATATGTATCTCTATCCATTAACGAAGAATAAAATTCAAATGGTTTTTTTGAGGTACCTGCAGAATTATATTCGGCCAAGGCCATCAATTTGTTTAAATCATTGGTTGAATAATTATCTAACAGTGCTTTGGTATTCACATCAAGTACCTTACTATTTCTTTTTTTGCTATATTCTTCTAATATTTGTAATGGAGACATTTGAGATTTCAAATTACCTAATTTGGTCATAACATCTTTTAATACCGATGTTTTCGAAGTTGAAACAGCTCCAAGTTTATTACTCATATTAGGTATTGTTTCAGCATTCCAAAGTTTTTTGGCTACTGACACTTCACCGGCACCAGAGAAAATTCCTGCAAGTCCAGTTGTAAACAAAGTTGCATTCCAACCACCATTGCTTTCAAATCTATTTGCATAACTTTCATCTGAATATATTCCCTGTAACAAAGACCTAGTTGGAACATCAATAAATCCTAGTCCCGCATCAGCTACTAAAGCTTTAGCGCCTAAGCCAGCAATTTTACCACCGGCATACCACTGTAAGGCGTCAAACGCTCCAGAAGCCCCACCATAAAGCAAGCCTTCTAATGTATTAGCACCATTATTCCAAGATTCTTCCGTTCCGCGACCTGTACCGGTCATAAAAGATAATGCCGTTCCCGTTTTAGTTGCGGCTTTTAAAGAAGTTCCAAGAGCAGCACGACCAGCAGATCCCGCGGCGGCTCCTGCGCCACCTGCGGCGCCACCAACTCCGGCTGTGAGAACCGTAAGAGCTACTAGACCGCCAATATATCCAGTGCCCTCAGCTACATTATATCCTGTGGAACCATATTTCATCCAATCGACAGCATTTTCATTCATTGCTTTTCCAAAGTCGGTTTCTGTAAATATCCATTCAAAAGAATTATTAACCCATTCTGTTTGAACAAAATCTTGAATTCCACCCCAAACAGCATCTAGTGCACCGGCGCCTTCACCAGTAGCTAAATAACTAACACCATCGACAATACCAGCAGGAATTGAAGCAATACATCCAGCAATATCAGCACCGAAGTCCACAATATCCTCGGCCACATTTAATATACCATTGCCAAGGCCACAAATGCCCATGCCTATACTCGAGGCGGTCGGAACAATATAATCATTCCATGCGGTCATAGCAAAATCACCAATAGCATTAGTTGCAGGTGAAATAAAAGTAACAATATTGTCTACAACTTTGGCACCAGTATCTATTACCGCTTGTCCTGCTGATTGTATTGCGGAAATACCACGACTTATAGCATTAGTGGTGGCATTCCAAGCATTAGATGCAACTGAAGCTAAACAATTAAATCCATTCATTATTGCGGCACCAGTATTGGCAAAAAAATCAGTAGCATTGCCTACAACTCCTTGCCAAAAATCACCCAAAACTGAGGCGGCATCGCCAATGGCCTGCAAAGGATTACTGAAAAAAGAATTTAAAGCTCCAAAAACATCAAAGCCTCCAAGATTAAGTCCTAGAAGGCTAGACATCTCGGTTGTTTGTCCGGTTATTTTATAATATTCTAATAAAACATTATTAATATTTTGTGTTATCTGTTTTGCATCATTAACATAATTATTAATTTCTGAAGCGGTTCCAGCAAAATCAAATGAAAGTCTACTTTTAATACGACCATCGATGTTACTAGCGCTACTGATTTTTGAACTGGCTTCTGACAATTTTGTATGAATGCCACTAACAGTAATGGCTCCCGTTTGTACTTTGTCAGGATAAAAATGACTTTCCATGCTGTCACCTCCTTCCTTCTATTTTACTTTTGTATTTACTGTGTTATTCATAGGATAAACACTATATTCATCATATTGAATAAGTTTGACAGGAACGTTTAATTGTCCTTTTAAATGTGCTTCAAGTTGTTTATTATTTTCATTTAACATCTCTACTTGATTTTGAAAATTTTTATCCCATTCTTCATCGGTTACACCATTTGAATTAAATCTATCATAATTGCATCCGATTACTAAGGCATCATTAGGGGCACTATATTCAAGCGATGATATTGGCCCATAAAATACTGATAAATTTTCGTCATTGCGCAAATATTTTTTAATTACCATTGGATAGGTTCTTTTTATAAAATCAATTTTTTCATTATCTAATGGATCTTCACTATTTATCATTTTTAAATAGTTTAAGTCTTCTTGATTTAATCTTTCGATATATAAATCATTTCTTATATAATAATAGCTAAGATCTTTAGTATGATATTGATAATAGTCTTTATCACTATTAGCTACTTCTAAGAATTTAAATTCACTATTTTTTAATTCATCATCATATTTTTTTAATCCTAATGAATTTATATATTGAACTAATAAATCACGATAAGTTTGATTTAATCTATAATAATCTTGTTTTTCTTGCTTTGATAATTGATTTAAATATTCAGTTTGTATTGGAAAATTATCTTCTATTTGTATAGCAGATGGTTCGTTATCTATATCATTATGAACTTCATTAATACCACATCCAACTAATGTAAATGATAAGGCACCTGAAATAAAAATTTGAGCCATTTTTTTAGGTACAAAAAATTTATTAATTTTGTTCATTTTCCAAACCTCCTTTATTAATCTTGTAACTGGCTGGCAGCATCAGATGTAATTCCAATTTCTGATACATCAATATAAAAATCTCTTACTTTTTCTAATTCTTCCCAGTCAACGCGATATTTTCCGCCCCATGAACTAACAAGAACACCTTCATCATCAGCACCAACTACGGTTACAACATGTCCTCCATTAAAACTTACGTCCATATTAGCAGTACTTCTTGTGCGAAAAGTTATTGGACTATTTCCTGGTTCCACACCTAAAGATACGGTTTTATTACTAGCGATAGCTGCATTAATTTTATTTTTGGCATCATTAATTAGTACTTGATTGGCAAGAGGTGCGGTTACTGGACTTAAGGCCGTTAATAATGATTGAGTTTGCAGATTACCATGAACAATTTCTTCACGGCTATAATATAATCCGGGATTTTTAGATGATAAATAATTATTGACTTCTTCTATCCCTTTTTTAGAATCTCTTGAATAATATAGATATTGTTGATTTTTTGTAAAAGCTGTATTTAACATACTATCTGATACCCAAGGAAATTTCATCTTTAACATTTCATCAGTTGGCGCAAATTCAGTTCCATTAAATAAAGACCCACCATTGGACATTTGATTTTCAAAAAGGTATATATCTAATAATAGTTCTTCACCATTTAAATTACCTTTTGCATCAAACATAGGATAACCAAAAATCTTTTCAAATACTTCTGGACAGCTTCTAAATTGGTCAATAATTTCATTACAAGTAGCGGCATATGAGCAAACACCAGTAGAATCCACTAAACTTAATATTCGATGAGCATCTTTTCTACTAAATCCCATATTCATTAATTTTTCTTTTAATCTTTTGTATTCATTAACATCTGTGGATAACAAATCTCTAAATATTCCTTGGTTCACACCAAATTCGTTAAGTCTACTATTATTATGTGAACTGAAAAAATCATAAAGTGATTGATTCTTACTTACATTAAAAGCCTGATTAATTTGAATCGGTAAAAGAGAACTATATGACCCCATGAAGAAGGCTCCCGTTTTATTAAAAAAGCTTTGAATATTTCCAACAATTCCTTGCCAAAAGTTACCAATAATATTAGCCGCATCGTTAATTGCTTGCAAAGGATTAGTAAAAAAAGCACTTAAAGCCCCAAAAACATCAAAATTACCGAGATTTAACCCTAAAAGGCTAGACATCTCGGTTGTTTGTCCAGTTATTTTATAATATTCTAGTAAAACATTATTAATATTTTGTGTTATCTGTTTTGCATCATTAACGTAATTATTAATTTCCGAAACGGTTCCAGCAAAATCAAAAGAAAGCCTACTTTTAATGCGTTCATCGATGTTACTGGCACTACTAATTTTTGAACTGGCTTCTGACAATTTTGTATGAATGCCACTAACAGTAATGACGCCTGTTTGTACTTTGTCAGGATAAAAATGACTTTCCATACTGTTACCTCCCTATCCGCTATTCTTTTCTAATTCTCTTCTCCTTCTTTGAGCTTCTTCAGCGGCTTTTCTTGCAGCTTCTTCTTCCTCTCTTCTAATTTGATTAGCAATTGAAACTATCGAGCTGGCTGTAGTATATAAAATACCTACTTTAGGACTTAAAGCATTTTTCATCGCTTCAAGTTTATCTATTTCGACTTTAATTTTGTTGGTTGTTGCGCCGGCTTTTAAATCTCCTTGGGCCTTTTCAATATCATTTACAACTGCGGAAATTTTATTGGCGGCTTCACGTAATTGGTTTGCGCTGTTTTGGGCGGCACCTATATCAATCATATTACGATCCATTCCTTTCACTTTTGTTCAAGACACATGTAGCCACGAACTTTACTATTAATTTCTTATTAGTAAGGACTGTATCCTCACTAATAAGAAATTACATAACGTAATTTCCTAAGATAAATTCGCATCTTGGCTTTGATAAGCTGATTTGAATTCTTCTAATTTGGCTGTCATTTCGCTTGTTACTTGGTTCATTGCTTCGTTAGCAGCATTTCCTAATCTAGTGAAATTAGCTTTATAAGATTCAGCTGCTTGTCCATCATAATGGCTAGCAATATTACTTACGACATTTGAACATAAATCATCAGTAAAGATTGCTGAAATTCTATTTTGAATATTTTTTATATTTGAACCCATAGTATCTACAGCACCATAATTAATTCCTGATTTTGCCATGGATTATCCCTCCTTATATTTTAACTTTCAAAACTTGCCCAGGCATCAGCTTGAGCTGATAGATTATCTGCAGCTTCATTTAAAGATGTATAAATCTTTTCAAAATCACCTCTTAGGTTTTCAACTGCATTTGAAAATTCACCTGCTTTTGGTCCATACCATGATTTTCCTTCATCAGAAGCACTTACATTATTGTTTACTTCTTGATATAAGTTATCAATTTCTCTTTTGTAATTGTTTGCTGCTGTTCTGATAGCTTCAGCATCTCTTTTCAAAGCTTCACCATCTTGATGCATTCCGTTCATACCTTCACCTCCCTTCACATAAGTATAAGTTTTGAACCATTAGTTATTTCGGAATCTCTAATTGTTAAATTAGGTTCAATTTGTCTTCCAGAAATATCATATAAAGCAATATTTTCTTGATGAGTAAAAACAACATTTGAAAGCTCACTAATGCTTTTTTCTAAAAGTTCTGTTACTTTACTTACCGTTTTACTGATGGGGATAAAAACATCATATACTGCATCAAGCATAGGAATGCTTATTTCTACAAGTATCTTATTTTCCATCTTTATCCTCCTCTATTATTAATTTTACATATTTTACTAAGCCTTTGTCAACAACAAAACCAAAACTTGACACTATTTCATCACGAGAATTTTTAGGTGGTTTTGATATTTTAATCGCCATTTGTTCACCAATGCCACTACCAATCCAAATTCCACCGTTTTTCGTAATAGAAGCTTTAGACCAATCACTATACTCAAAGTTTTTAAAGACATCAGCGGTATCAACAAAGATAAATGAAACTTTTTTGGTTGTTGCTCCTTTTATCATCATATTTTCAAAGACTTTTTTATTGTCCGCAGAAAGACGATTATAAATAGTTCCTAAACCCGTAACTACACAATATATATTTTGATAGACATCTAAAGCTTTAGAATCGTAATTACTGCTTTCATAAATTTCGGTAAATTTATTAATATATGCATAGGTAGTATTGATAACTTTTTCAAATTGATGAGAACTATAATCAATACCATTAATTGGTTTTACAATGTTAAAGGCATCCATAACAATTACCTTTCCTATTTGCATTAATTCTTTTATTAATGGATTTACAAAACCACCAAAGATTTCTGGATCAAGTGAAGATATTATTGTGGCATAACTATTTTTAAAGTTGTATGTAGCTATTGATAAATCTTCTTTGTTAATACCAACTGGAACAATACCTTTTTTATCCAATCTGGATGAAACTAAATCTAAGGTTACCGTCTCTGGTAAAATTGGAATTGCTCTAGCTTTAAACTTAGCTTGTTTACGAAGAGTTAAACAAGTATTTTTTAAAAATTCAGTTTGCATTTTAGGATCATGAACATAAGCGGTTTGGAATTCATATAAATTATCCAATTTAATAAGTCCACGACCTCTAATTTCTGCTGGAAATAATCCATTGGTTTTACCTACTAATTGAACATAATCTAAATTGTCGTTAAGTTGAAGTGGGATTAATTCTTTAAAGTTTTGACTCAATTTATATCTAACGGTATTTGGTGAAGTTGCCGTCAGAACCAGAATAATTCCATATTTAAAGCATTCCCTAGATAAAATTGTAAGCATGTCATTGCAAGATTCATATGCTTCATAGTTATTTATAACGACAACAACTTTTGATAATGGTTTTTCATTTTGCGCGTTATATAGTTTGAAGTCACCATTATATTTAGTAAGTATTTGTTTTCGCCCACTAATAATAGAATTGAGCATTTTAAATAAATTAACGACTTTTTCTTCATCTGATGAATAAACAACGTCTCCAACTTGCGGAGCATCTTCTAAAGTTCTTAATATTTCAGAACCGAAATCTAAAATATAAAAATTAACTTCTTCTGATGTATGATAAATAATCGTACTATAAATCATTGTTAATAAGAAATCTTCTTTTCCACTATCAGCTGTACCATAAATGATGGTATTACCATTTTGTGAAAGTGGGAGTGTTAATAATCCTTGACGCTGATTGCTTGGATCATCAAACTCACCAATAATAGGATTAATAACATTGCGTTTAGCTTCATAATTATATTTTTGCGCTAAATCATTAACAAAAATTTCTTTAGCTAAAGGATTAAGCCATAATTTATCGACTTTAATTCCTTTTTCTTTAGCTAAATTAATTAAATATTTTAATATATTGTTTATTTCTTCACCTTCTGGTTTTAAAGAAACAATACTATTTTGGTCGTTAATACTTTTAACTACATTACCGATATTGTCGATAAAACTTAATGAAGTATCAACTTTTTTCTGCCTTTTTTCTTGAGGGTAATAAGGCGAACCGCACCAAGCTGACTGTCCTAAAACAAATAGTTCATTATAACCAACTTGAAGATAAAATCTTCCAGGATCAACTAAAGCTGCCGCATCAGGTAAACCTATCATATCTTTACTATCAGCTTTATCTTGAACTTTTAAACAAATTCTAAATTTACTGTTACTCCAAATTTGATCATCAACAATTCCGGAAGGTTTTTGAGTTGATAAAATTAAATGGACGCCTAAACTACGACCGATACGGGCAGTACTTATTAATTCTTTCATAAATTCCGGTTGTTGCATCTTTAATTCGGCAAATTCATCAGAAATGATAAACAAATGAGAAATTGGTTTATCGACTAAACCTTCGCGATAAAATTTTTGATATTTATAAATATCAACAGTACTTTCACCTAATTTATCACGAGCTTCATTTAATAATTTTTGTCTTCTTCTAAGCTCACTTCTAATTGAGGATAAAGCTCTATTAATTGACGAACTATCTAAGTTTGTAATTGTGCCGGCTAAGTGAGGAAGGGAAATACCTGTCTCGCGGTTTTCAAATGCTCCGGCTAAACCTCCACCTTTATAATCAATTAAAACAAACGACACTTCATAAGGATGATAGTTAATTGCTAAAGATAAAATATAAGTAATAATAAATTCACTTTTACCACTACCTGTCATTCCGGCAATAAGTCCATGTGGTCCATGACTTTTTTCGTGGAGATCTAATTTTAAAAGTTCTCCGGTTTCATCAACACCGACAGGAACATTTAAACTAAGAGTTGGATTATTATCTATCCAACGATAAGAAGAATTAAGCTGTTCGACTTTTCCTACATCGTACATTTCTAAAAAGCTTAATGTTTTTGGTAAATTTCTAATCGCATCATTTATTCGAAGTGGAATTTTGGCTAAAGCGGCAATTAAAGTAGGCATATGAACCCTATTTTGAATATTTAAATCAGCCACAAAAGCTTGTTGTTTTTCCGAAATCAATTCATTTTCAAAGAAACCTGATGTTTTTCCATTTTCTCCACTAATTGTAATAAAAGTAGAGCATTCTTTTGGTAAAGATGATAAACTATGACTTCTTAACATAACCGTAAAACCGTAATTAATTTTTGAAGCTAAAACTTCTTTAATAATACTTGTATTTCTGGCAATTTCAAGATCATCAACAATAATAAGATAATAACTTGAAAAACTGCGATAATCATTTTCACTAATTTTATTTTCATCTGTATATTTTCGTGAATTAAATATTTGCATTAAATAGTTAGATATTTGTTTTATATCGTCATAATTATCGCCATAAAATCTTAGTTGCATACTATTATCAAATAAATAAGGCGCTAATTTAAGATACTCAAAATCATTTGTTTTTTGAGTTGTTAAATAAACAATTTTTAAATCACGATAGCTATGAAAGGTCATTAGTTGGATTAAAACACTTTCTAAAAACTTATTAGTGAGTTCTCTTTCGCCAATAATTGCCAAATGATTTTTTTCAGCTAATGATAAACGCACAGGGGCATCATCTATAACCTCTTTTTGTTCGACAGTATCGCTCAAAATTTGTTTTAGATTATCATCAATTAATGAAAAATGTTCTTCAGGATAAACAATTTCAATATCCGGTTTAATCGGACCTGTTCCTAATCTTATAGTTAAAAAATCTTGATGATAAATTTCTTTTTCCCATAAGTTACGTTTTTTATTTAAAATAATATTTTGACAATCTTCTAAAGAAACGTTATTCTCCGTTAAAACTTGTTTTTCTTGATTCATTAACCTTTGAATTTCATTTCCTTTATCAATTAGATATTTTTTATATTTTTTTTGTCTTTCGGCTTCTTTTCTTTTTTCGTTTTTTCTTTGAAAACGATTAGATAAAATTGGCCAAAAAACCATTGTCATAACCATGGCTAATGACATAACAATACTTGGAAGAGCATCTCTTAGTTCGCCGCCTTCCATAACACGGTTAATCGCATTCCATCCGGTAACCATTGAAACCATTCCCATTGTCATCATCGGTCCAATTGTATATAAAATTGGGGTGTCATTTTCTTCGCGTTTTTCTGGTGGTGCATCAATAACAACCTTTTTTCTTTCAAATTGGGTTAAAAATCTTGGAGCTTTTTCAAAATAATCAGTTTCTTGATACATGGGTAAATAAGGATTTTCCTTAACTTCTGTTTCACTGGCTACTTTAGGATTATATAGACTAAAAATATTTTCTTTTAATTTTATTGCTTGATTAGGATTATTAATGGCTAAATATTCACCCATAAAAATAATTCTTAATCCCATGATAAAAATATTATCGCCATTTATTAAATTTTTACGTTCGATTCTTTTTTTATTAACATAAGTTCCAAAATGATTATTCATATTGAAAATTTCAAAACCATATTCAGTTTTCGTAATTTTTACATAAATGTCAGAAATAAGTGGATTGTCATAAATAATTGCATTGTTTTCATTTCGACCAATAGTTAATTCGGTAACATTATTTATATGATAAAGTTTAAAACTATTATCATAATTAGGTAAGACAAGTAGATACATTGTCTCTTTATTAGTCTTTATTTCATATAAATCATAAACTTTTAATTCGATTGCAGCTTGATATTGTTTATTTAAATAAATAGCTGCATCATTATTACTTTTGGCAATCCATTTATTGCCATTAGCTTCGATATTAATGAGTTTTACATTTCGACCTTTTTCACTATTATAAAAAGCCCAATAATTTCCTTGAAATATGGAAGGTAAACATAGTGTTGTAATTTCTATATTTCGAATTAAATAAATCAACATTTTCTTTGCCCCTTCCTATATTATTCTATCTTTTATTTTATCATATTTTAAGCTATTATACAATAAAATAGAGCCTAAAATAAGCTCTATTTTATTCGTTTTAATTTAGCAATAAAAAATCCTTCATATAACTCACTGGGTCTAATACAAATTGTGCCGTTAATGGTTGTTGGTAGCAACGGAATTTCTTTAAATTTTTCTATATCGATAGGTACAATTTCGATATTTTCATCTAATACTGTTTTTATTATTTCTTCGTTTTCCTCTTTTAAAATTGAACAGGTAGAATAAATGATTTCGCCACCTTTTTTTATAATTGATATAGCTTTATGTAATAATTCTTGCTGACTTTTGATCGAACGGTTTAGTAAGTCTTCAGAAATATTACTTGGCATATTTATATTAATTGTTCCACTACCACTACATGGAGCATCCAATAAAATTTTATCAAATGAAAAAAATTCATCTAATTGACGGGCATCCATTTGTATAATTGTTGTTTTTTTAGCACCTTGTTTTTCGACATTATATTTTAATCTTTCATACCTTATTTTATTTTTTTCGCAAGCGGTTATTAAGGCTTTTCCCTCTGATAAACAAGCAATTTGCGTAGTTTTAGAACCAGGAGCCGCCGTCATATCTAAAATAGATTCATTTGGTTTTGGATTTAATATGATGGCCGGTAACATTGAAGAAAGACTTTGTAAATAAATTTGTCCTTCGTTATATATTTCCAATTCTTGGATGTCTTTTTCTAATAATTTTTTAACAATAAAAGCATTATTATCCCATGGTACTTTTTCAAATTTTATATTTAATTCACATAATTTTTCTTCAATATCAATATTTTTAGCTTTTAAGGTATTTACTCTAAAAGTGACTGGTCTTTTACTAGAGAAACCTTTTAATATTTCATCTATATTTTTAGAATAGTCTTGAAATATTCTATTATATAGCCATTTGGGTATTTGATTTTCCATTTCACACTTCCTTACAAAAATTTAGTCAGAACAAAAGGATAAATGTATTATTTATCCTTGTTAATTTTAAATGTTGCTTGATAACTATTTTGTAAATCCATTTCATCAACATCTATATAATATCCCATTTTTTCAATTTCAGAAGCACAATTTCTAATAAGTTTGATTACTTCGAAAAAATTATTATTTGGCGTAGTGCTTTCAGCTTGCATAGGAGCAGCACTAGCGATTGGTTCTTGTCCGGCGGTAAACATTGGAGAAGGCATTGGAGCTTGCTCTGAATTACCAACTAAAGGAGCTGTTTGGATTAACTCATTATATAAAGCGGGATTATTTTCAGTTTGATTAGCTGAATTCATCATTGCCGAATCGTTCATTGGTTTTTCTGGTAAATCAGAATTTATTGCTCTTTGAACGGCTGCCGCAATAGCGGAATTATTATTAGCCATTGATGGTTCTACCGTATTATTTACTGGCATAGATGGTGTTGCTGGATTTAAAGAATTGTTTGTTAAACCTGGAGCTATTTCTTGATTAGGCATAGGCGTATTATTTACGGTCATAAAATCATTGGTGTTAGTTCCAGCTTGTGGAATTGGATTATCAAATATCTGAGGTGCGGGAGTTTCTATAGGTGTTGGTGCTGCAGGGGCTGGCATAGCAGGCTCAGGAGTAGCTGATGATGGTGTCTGTAAATTTGTTGGTGTATAATTAAACATTGAATCAAAAGCATTGTTTGGTGTTGAAGCTTCAGGTGTGGCTAATGTTGGATTTTCAGCTGGTGCTGGGTTATCAGCCATTATTCCAGCAAAATTTACAAACTTATTTTGTCCATCATTAGATAATGGAATGTCAGGATTTTCGGCCATTGGTTGTGGTTCGGCTGTTTGAGTTACTGGTTCAGGAGTAACAGGTGTAACAGTTCCTGGCATACCAGCATTAGGCGTTTGTTGCATTAACCCAGTAAGATCTTTTTGAGTTTGCTGAGCATTAATATCTTGAGCTTCTTGCATTATTTTATCTATATCCATATTTTTTCCTTCCTCTCTTTTTATTCTTTCTTCTATTTCTTGTGGTGGATTAACTTTAATAATTTCATGACTTGCTACGGCTACCGCTCTTTTTACTTTTTTTGGTAATGGTTCAGTAAATAATTCTTCTACTTCTTCCGTTTGTTTTGCTTTTGGCTGTTCTAAAAGTTCTTTAATAGCATCGTCTGTCTTTTTTACAGTTAATCGTTCATCAATGATTCGATTAAGCATCTTTATTTGATCATAATTATTATGAAGTCTAAGTAAAGAACGTGCATGTCTTTCGGAAATCTTACCATTTAATAAAGCATATTGAACTTCATCATCTAAATTCAATAATCTTATTTTATTAGCTATTGTCGATTGTGATTTGCCAAGTTTTTTTGCAAGTTCTTCTTGTGTTATATAACCCATGTCTAAAATTCTTTTATATGATACGGCTTCTTCGATTGGTGTTAGATTTTGTCTTTGAACATTTTCAAGTAAAGCAATTTCTTCACTTTCTTTATCTGTTAAATTAATAACAATCGTTGGGATTACACTTTTACCAGCCAAACGGCTAGCTTTAAATCTTCTTTCACCGGCAATTATTTCATATTTATTGCCTATTTGGCGAACAATAATTGGCTCAATGACACCATATTTACGAATAGATTCAGCTAATTCATTTAATTTATAATCATCAAAATGAATACGTGGTTGAAATCTATTTGGCAAAATGTCATTCATATTTAGGTAAGTAAAATTGCTGCCATTTTCCATGAAGTGTCCTCCCCTCTATATTCTTCCATTATCATAATACTATTTTTCGGGAAATAATTCAATATTTTTTGCAAAAGTTTATTAAAAAACCTCTATAAACTTTGTGCTTATAAAGGTTTTTTCTTAATTTCAGCAAATCTTCTAGGATATTTCCCGGGAGTATTTCCCGTTTTTTGGTATTTGATTATCGTTCGATTGCTATTTTCTTTTGGTAATAAAAATTTATATTCTTTAACTAGTTTTAAATTTAAAATTTTGGCAGCGGTTAGACTACTTGAACTATCTTCGTTTCCTTTAAGAGCAATAAAATATTTAGAAACTTTTACTAAAGGACTTGAATATTCAAGTAATATATTTAAAGGAGCCACAGCTCGAGCGGTAACAACATCAAAAATTTCACGATTTTTCAATGCATATTCTTCAGCTCTAGCATGAATAATAGTTACATCTTTAAGCTGCAATTTTTCACATACTTCTTCTAAAAATTTAATTCTTTTATTTAAAGCATCAATTAAGGTTATCTTTAAATGCGGAAAACAAATTTTTAAAACAAGCCCTGGAAAACCTGCTCCGGTACCAATATCGCATAATGATTCTTCTTTATTTAAATCAATTACATAACTTATTGTTAAACTATCATAAAAATGTTTTAAAAAGACTTCTTCTTTAGCCGTAATAGCTGTTAAGTTAATTTTGTTATTCCAATTAATTAATAATTGGTAATATTCATCTAACTGATTTAATTGTTCATTACTTAAATTTATTCCTAATTCTTTAACTTGGTTAATAAATTCTTCTTTATCCATGATAATCCCTCTTTAAATAAATCATTAAAATAGAAATGTCGGCTGGATTTACTCCACTAATACGAAGAGCTTGACCTAATGAAGTTGGCCTAATTTCTTTTAATTTTTGCTTAGCTTCACTAGCTAAATTATGCATAGCATCATAATCGATATCGTCTGGTATTTTTTTATTTTCAAGTTCATTCATTTTTAAAGCTTCATTATTGGCTTTATTAATATAACCTTCATATTTTATCGAAATGCTGGCCTGCTCTAAAACATCATTATTATATTTATTATCTAATAAATGGCTTAAATCATTAATATCAATTTCCGGTCTTTTAAGTAAATTATATAAAGTCATACCATCTTTTATTTCTGGCGTATTTAATTTTTTTAAAAATTCATTATCACTAGGCGTTACTTTTTTCTGCTTTAATTCTTTGATTAAAAGTTTTATATCTTCTTTTTTCTTTAAAAATTTTTGATATCTAGTATCATCGATTAGACCAATTTGATGCCCATATTCTCTTAATCTTAAATCAGCATTATCGTGTCTTAATAACAATCGATATTCAGCTCTGGAAGTTAATAATCTATAAGGATCTCTTATACCTTTGGTAATTAAGTCGTCTATTAAAACACCAATATAGGCTTCATTTCTCTTTAATATTAAAGGCTTTTTGCCTTCCAATTTTAAAGAAGCATTTATTCCCGCAATTAAACCTTGGCAAGCAGCTTCTTCATAACCACTAGTTCCATTAATTTGCCCAGCTGAATATAAGTTTTCCACTAATTTAGTTTCTAAAGTTTGTTTTAATTGCGTTGGATAAATTGAATCATATTCAATGGCATAAGCATATTTTAAAATTTTGGCCTTTTCTAATCCTGGTAAACTGTGGACCATTTCTTCTTGAACATCATGGGGCATTGAGGTTGAAAATCCTTGAAGATAAACATCATCATAATAAAGACTTTCGGGTTCTAAAAATAATTGATGTTTTTCTTTATCCGCAAATCTTACTACTTTATCTTCTATTGATGGGCAATATCTAGGACCAATACCTTTAATATTCTCTAAACCACCATACATACTTGATTTATTTAAATTATCTTTAATAATTTTATGAGTTTGTGAGGTTGTATAAATTAGATGACATGGAATTTGCTTATCGATATCATATTTTGGTTTTAAATCAAAACTAAATGTATGATATACATTATCACCATTTTCAACTTTTGTTTTGGAAAAATCAATAGTATCTTTATCAATTCTAGGAGGAGTTCCCGTTTTCAACCTTTTTAGAACAAATCCTAATTTTTCTAAACTGTCACTTAAATAATTAGATGGTCTTTCGCCATGCGGACCTTCACGTCTTCTTTCACTACCGACTAAAATATCGGCTTTCATATAGGTTCCTGTAGTTAAAATAACAGCCTGCGCTTCTATTTTGCTGCCATCTTCCAAGATAACGCCTTCACACCTACCATTATTTACAATTAATTCTTTTACTAATTCTTCTAAAATTTCTAAATTTTCTGCGCTTTTTAATGTTTTTAACATCTCTTTAGGATACGTAATTTTATCAGCTTGCGCGCGTAAAGCTCTTACCGCTGGACCTTTACTATTATTAAGCATTTTTATTTGTAATAAACTTTTGTCGGCATTTTTGCCCATTTCTCCACCTAAAGCATCGATTTCTCTTACGACAATTCCTTTAGCACTGCCACCTATCGATGGATTACAAGGCATATCGGCAATATTATTAATATTTCCTGTAACAAGTAAAGTCTTATGGCCTTTTCTAGCTCCCGCTAAAGCGGCTTCGCAACCAGCATGGCCACCACCGACAACGATTATTTCATATTTCATTTTATCACCTTATTTTCCAACACAAAAACGACTGAATAATTCATCAATTAATTCTTCTTCATAAGTTTCACCGATAATTTCTCCTAATAAATTCCAAATATTTTTTAAATCGATATCTAACATATCTAAAGTTAATCCTTCTTTAATACCTTTTTTAACATCTTCAATTCTTTCTTCAATCTTATTTAAAATTGAAAGTGATCTAGCACTACCTAAATAACTCATATCGTCAGTTTCAATTTGTTCTAAATTAAATATTTCTTTTATTTTATCAGTTAAACCATCGATATTTATATCTTCTTTGGCACTTACATATACTTTATTTTTTAAATTCTTATCATCAATTTGTTTTTTTAAATCACATTTGTTGATAATTGTAATATATTTTTTATCTTTTATTTGTTCAATTAACTTTTTATCATCATTTGTTAATTTTTCGTTATAATCTAACACTAATAAAATCAAATCAGCTTCTGCTGCCAGTTTTAAACTTTTTTCAACTCCAATGTTTTCCACAACATCTTCAGTTTTACGTATTCCGGCCGTATCAATAAGGTTTAAAACAATATTATCTAATATTAATGTAGCTTCGACACTATCTCTAGTTGTTCCTTGAATTTCTGTAACAATCGCTTTATCTTCACCAATTAAAGTATTTAATAAACTACTTTTTCCAACATTAGGACGGCCAATAATAACCGTTTTTATACCATTTTTTAAAAGTTCTCCATTTTTACTTTCTTTAATGATTTTTTTTATCTTTTTTTCTAACTTATCCATACTTTCACTTATTTTACTAACAGTTATTTCTTCGATATCTTCATATTCCGGATAATTTAAATTAACTTCAATATTGGCTAAAATATTGGCAAGATCATCTCTTAAAGCTTTAATTAGATTAGAAGCTTTTCCACCAACTTGATTAATAGCCATTTTATGAGCTTTTTCCGTTTTAGCATTAATTAAATCGATTATTCCTTCAGCCTCGGTTAAATCAATTCGTCCATTTAGAAAAGCTCGTTTTGAAAATTCCCCAGGGTCCGCTAAACGACAACCACTTGAAAGTAATATTTCTAAAACTTTATTCGTTGTAGTAATGCCACCATGTGTATTTATTTCCACGACATCTTCTCTAGTAAATGTTTTAGGCGCAAGCATCTTTGAAACTAAAACTTCATCGATTTTTTGACCTTTATATTCAATATATCCATAATGAATTGTATGTGATGGAGCTGTTTTAAATTTTTTATTACTAAAAATCTTACTAACAATCTCAATAGCTTCACTGCCGCTTACACGTATAATTGAAATAGCTCCGACACCTTGAGACGTCGCTATAGCTGCAATGGTATCGTTCATATGGCACCTCCTTTAAATATCTACGGCCTATTTTACATCATATTAGCTTATTAGTCAAA
>CANRBD010000007.1 GCA_947628765.1 uncultured Bacilli bacterium | reverse complement strand
ACAAAATTTATAAGATCCAAGAAAAAGTGAATTATATTTGATTATTCTTTTGTTGCACTTGACTTTTTAATTTATAAGAAAAAGTGACTTTTTAGTCACTTATTTTTTATCTGTTTGCTTATTAATATTATAGAAATCACGGACTTGTTTTAATACTTCATCTCTGATTTTTGGATTGGAAACAAAATATTCTTTTACATTTTCCTTACCTTGGCCAATCTTTTCACCTTTATAAGCATACCATGCTCCTGATTTTTCTAAAATATTAGCTTCAGCACCTAAATCCACAAGTTCGCCTTCGGTAGAAATACCTGTACCATACATAATATCAACGGCACAAGTTTTAAATGGTGGAGCCATTTTATTTTTAACTACTTTAACGGTTGTTTTATTACCGACAATATCTGTGCCTAATTTTATCTGCTCACTTCGTCTAATTTCTAATCTAATTGATGAATAGAATTTTAAAGCTCTTCCGCCTGGAGTCACTTCGGGATTTCCAAACATGACGCCAACTTTTTCACGTAACTGATTGATAAATATCGCCACAGTTCCCGTTTTATTGATGATTCCGGCGAGTTTTCTTAAAGCTTGACTCATAAGTCTAGCTTGAAGTCCAACGTGAGAATCACCCATTTCTCCTTCAATTTCCGCTTGTGGAACTAAAGCAGCTACAGAATCGATAACAATAACACTAATAGCCCCACTTCTAACTAAAGCTTCAGTAATTTCTAAAGCTTGTTCTCCATTATCTGGCTGCGAAAGTAAAAGGTCGCTTATATTAACACCTAATCTTTCAGCATATTGTGGATCTAATGAGTTTTCAGCATCGATAAAAGCTACTTTACCACCTAATTTTTGAGCTTCAGCAATAGCGTGCAAAGCAAATGTGGTTTTACCACTTGATTCAGGTCCATAGATTTCGATAATACGGCCCTTTGGATATCCACCAATGCCTAAAGCAATATCTAAAGCGATGCTCCCACTTGGGATAACGTCAATTTCTCTTTTTTCATCATCACCTAAGCGCATAATTGAACCTTTACCAAATTGTTTTTCGATATCGGCTAAAACATTTTTTAAATTTTGATCTGTTTCGGCTGTTTTATTTGCCATGTATATTCCTCCTTATTTTTCTAATTCCTACAATACCATTGTAACTTATTAAAAATAGAATGTCAATACTTTTTGCGAACATTTGTTTTAAATTTACATTTTCGTTTTTCCAAACAAAAAACTCTAAAGTTAATTTTCTTTAGAGTTTTTCTTAATTATACTATTTCCTATTGTAAGCTAATTTTAATGAATAAGCTCCAGTTAAAGTAGCTAAGCCTAATAAACCAATTAGTGCGATTGGAAGGCTTGAACCAGTTTTTGGAACGTTATCTAAAGCGTTGTCATCTTTAGTAGCTTCTTTGTTAGCTTCAGCTTTAATTTGTTCAGCAATTTCTGTATTCCAAACATTTTCACCTTTTATATTTTCTAAAGTAATACCTTCTGGAACAATGTTAATCGTAAATGTTTGCGTAGAAATAGCTTCGTCATCTGCTTTTTTCCAAGTATAAGTTAAAGTATAAGTAACATCTTTACCAGCTTCAACTGCAGCTTTTAATTTAGCAAAGTCAACACCAACATATTCATCAATATAATGACCTGTCGCATTATAAGAATCATTTCCGCTAAGTAAAGTATCCCCAGCATCGTTTAATGAATATTTAGCAGTATCTGTAGGAACAGTGAATCTAAGTCCTAACCAAGCATAACCTGCAGGTCTTGTATTATCACCCTCTACTTCCTTTAAATCAGCAGCGCTATAAGTAACGGTAACATTATTTGTTTTTTCACCACTGTATGTAACTCTTACTGATCCCGGTGTTTTTAATGAATCATCATTAGTAATATTACCTACTAATGCATATTTTGCATCTTGTGGTTGATTTTCCCATGTAACTGGCGCAGCAGAAACATTACTAACAAATGTGCATCCAGCAACTAAAGCAATAGCTCCGAATAAAAATTTCTTCATTTTCATCCTCCTTTATATTTATGGTATACAATAAGAAATTAGCACTATATTTCCCTTTATATACTTATCACCATTATACTCCCACCCCCCCCACGCTGTCAACTAGCTTCGCTTTGTTTTTATAGCAAACTATGTCAAATTACACCATTTTTTATAAAGAAAAAAGATGACTTATATTTTGCCATCTTCAAACACAAATTTTTTATTAACCATATAATATTGAATTCCAGAAATAATTGAAAGGATTGCCGCTAAGATAAGTAAGAAATCAGCAATTCTTAAATTCCAAAGTTCAAATGGTAAATTATAAAATAAAGTAAGAGAAAGACCAATCATCATAACTACCGTTTTAGCCTTACCTAGCATACTAGCAGCCACCACATTACCTTTACTACCAGCTATCATTTTAATAGAATCGACAACGGTATCTCTTAAAATAATAACAACTGGGATAATTGGATGAATAAAGCCTTGTGCACATAAGATAATAAGTACAGCATTTACTAAAACTTTATCGGCAATCGCATCCATCATTTTTCCAAAGTCAGTAATCATATTATATTTACGAGCAATATACCCATCAATACAATCAGTAAGCGAAGCGATAACAAATAAACCTCCAGCAATTAGGTAACGAATATCGATAACTAGTGTTTCATTTATAAATATCTGTGTGACATTTATTCCCATCGCTGAAAATGGAAAAAGTAAAATACAAATGATGGCAATGGTTAAAAAAATTCTAAGCATCGTTAATTTATTAGGTGTATTCATAAATCCTCCTATTTACTATCAGATACTACTGTACCTTCTTCAAAATTATCATCATTAATGTTTATATTTAAAACAAAATACACAATAGCACTAATTAAAATAATAATAAAGCCGTATACTACAACTGCTATCCACGGAAATTTTGAACGTTTTTTAGCAGTATATGGTGATTTAATACCATGTTCTTTTTTATTTTTAGTAGCCGCCTTAATATCATCTAGTGATAATCGCGAAGTATAATCAAATAAAAACTCATTAAATTCATCAACTAAATCTTCTTTGTTTAAACCTAAATATTTGGCATAATCGCGAATGAAATATTTTAAATTAAAAACATCATCGAAAGCATTGGAATTACCAGCTTCAATATTTTCAACTTGAGTTGGTTTCACTTTCAAGTCTTCAGCCACTTCCTCAATCGACACGCCCATATTTTCACGAGCAGATTTAAGTTGCTGTCCTATTTCTTTCATATGTTACCTTCCTTATTAAAATAATATTTTATAAGCCATATTCTGTACCTATTACTAGGCGACAAACATCTATCTACTGGTTTCCCAGTCCCATAAAAGATTCTTTTCTCTTTTATTAGGTTCCCCGACCATAATTTGGGTTTCTTGCTTGCGGAGTTTACCACGTTTCACTCTTTCATTTCTAAAAGAATCGTCACTGCGGCACTTTATGTCCTAGACCATAGCGAACCTTAGGTCATCAGACGTCGTCAGATTAAATCTGCCATAGGTTATTTTTTCCCTATGCACAATCACTACAACCATCACAGGTTGTGCAAGTATGGACTTTCCTCTACATTACAAAGAATGCAGCGTTTGTCAAAATATTATTTATCTCCATATATAATTTTTTCCAAATTAGATAGTCTTCTCAAAATGTCGACATTACTAACATTACTGCCGCTAGTTTCAGAAGCCACCTCTAATTTAGTACGTAAGTTTCTAACTTCTTGTTTTAGATGCATGTTTTCATCGATCAATGTTTTTTTATCTCTTTCATATTCACGCATAAGGGCAAACATTTCTTCATAGTCACTGATAACAGTATCTAAAAACTTATCAACTTCTTGTGGTCTATAACCACGAGTGTCAATCTTAAATTCTTTTTCCAGAATCTCTTTTGGTGTCAGAATAATTCTTTCCTGATACACTTGGTATCCCCTCTTTCTTTATATTACATTTTAAAGTAAAAATGCCTATTTGTCAATATAGCTAACTATATCCCTTTATTTAAAAGTCAAATTTTTCAATCATTAAAAAATGCGAATTTTAAATTCACATTTTATCTACTTTTAAATTCTTTAAGCAATTCCTTATTATCATCGATAACATCTAAATTATTCAAACTATTTTGGCCATAATTATCTTTTAGGCGCTGCTCTAGCATTTGCAAATTAGTAGCAGAAAATTCATTTATATCTGAAGTTATACCGGCACACATAAGCGTAATAGCGCTGGCGGCACTTACAATAATTAAAGCTGCCCCAGTATAAAGTTTAATCCCTAATTTATCACTATAATACATGTTTATATTCACGCCTTTCTTTTAATGTCTTTTTGCCCTTTGTATAGATTTGTCTAAATTCTCCATTTCCTTTTCCGCTTCAGTTTTTAATAATGTATCTTTAAGGTTTATATAGTCATCTAAAGGTAAAGCATTCACATAAGCCGTTATAATTTCTTCTTTTTTTTGCTCTAAAGTTTGATTATCAATAACACCTTTGTCTTTTTCCACATCAATTAAAGCCATTTCTTTTTCTAAATCACTACTAGCAATTTGCCCGTCTTTAAAAGTCTCTAATTGCTTTGCTAATATAGTGAGTTCCTCATTTGATAAAGACTCAATATATTCTTTAGTCCCTTCAAAATCTAAATTAGCATTAACCGTTGTAGCTCCAATCATAGAAGTAATTCCACCAAAAGCTGATGTAGAAGCTAATTCTCTTGCATATTTATCGATAAAACTTCCCTTAAGAGATGTCTTATCGGCTACAATAGCTGTTACACAACCTAAAGCCGAAACACCTGCTCCACTCAAATTTATAGCCGTTAAACTTCCAGGTAAATCCAACATATAAATCCCCCTTTCACAAAAAACGTGTTTTACTATAACATTTATTGTCTTTTTTGTCAAACTTTTCACGAATATTTTTCGCATATTTAATTCACAATAATAATTGGTGATATATATGGTTTTTCTAACTTATGCCGGAATTTTTATTTTTAAAATGATAGAAGAAGCTTTAAGAACTTTAAGAATTATTGTTGTTTCTAATGGTAAAAAAATTTTAGGTTCTATTTTGCAATTTTTTATCGCTTTAATTTGGATTATTGTCACTGGTACGGTTATTTCTAATGTTCAAGATGATCCCCTAAAAATTGTCTTTTATGCTTTAGGTTCCCTAATTGGTTCTTATTTTGGCAGCACTTTAGAAGAAAAAATTGCCTTAGGCTCATTAGTATCGATGGTTGAAGTAAATGAAAATATTTCTTTTAGTTTATTAACCGCACTCAAAAAAGCTAAATTCAGTGTAACTAGTGTTAAAGGCAGTGCTTTAGGCAAGCAAATGCTGATGATTACATCGCCACGTAAAAAAGCTGATGAAGTTGTTAAAATCATCAGAAATTTTGATAAAAAAGCCAAAATTATTGAACAAAATGTCAGAATAATTAGTCACCGCATATAAAATTATATATGTCTTTAGCTTTATCAGTGATAATATTTTGATTTTTTAAAACCCTATCAAATGTTTCTTTATTGTCTACCGTCCAAATAAAAGTTTCTTTATGCGATGCTTTTTTAGCATGCCGGTAATTAATCGCATTAAAATCTAAATCATTATTAATTTTATTTAAATTTAATTTAATGCCAATTAATAAACCGGCTTTATACATAGGATATTTTTCTTTAAAATAATTTATCAAATCATAATTAAAACTACAAATATAATAATTTAATTTATATTTTTTTAATATTTTATTTAATTTTAAAAGCATATATTTATAGTGTTTTGATTCTTCCTTAATCTCAATCATTATTATTTTATCTTCATTAATGTTTTTTAATACTTCATCTAAAGTATTTAAACCTTTCTTTTGCAATTTTGAAGTTTTAGTTTTTTCAATTAAATGACCTGCATAAAAAGGGTCATGATGAATTACAAAATCATAATCTTTAGTATGCCTAATATCACATTCAATACCATCTACATAATCTAATTTTAAACTATTTAAAATACTTTCTAAAGTGTTTTCTTGATGGACACCATCATAGCCACGATGAGCAATTATTTTCATATTATCGCCTCAATATAATATATGAAAGATATCAATTTTATTTATATGTGCTTTTACATATAATCATTTATAAACTCCCATTTTCACTAAATTGAGTCGCTGGAAATTATTATCAAAATGTTAAATAACCATATTTAAAAAGGGCAATTTTAATTTAATTGTCCTTTTATATATTCATATATTTCCTTGCCTATATCTTCAATAGATCTGATATTATCATTAAAAGTACATTCTATAGTTTTAAAATTATATCTGTCAGCAATTTCTAAATAAGATTTTTCAGCATGTTTTAAATGATTAAAATCTTTTTCGTGAGCATCAAGCGCTTCTTTTCTATGTTGTTTTAATATTGTCGTATTAAAAGTTGGCATGTGCAGGAAAATAGCTATATCTGGTTTTGGTAATTCCATTAAATCAAATTCTAATTTCTCTAGCCATTTATACATTTCTAAGCGCTCTTTTTCATCTTCAATTTTACCACCTTGATGAGCCATATTAGAATAAATATAGCGATCTAAAATAACATTTATCCCTGAATCTAATAATTTTGTAATTTGCGCAATATTGTATTTACGATCAGCCGTGTAATAAAGAGCTGCTACTTTAGGATCGACATTAGTGGCCCCTTCCTTAAAATAACTCTCACCGATATGTGGTTTGCCTAAATAAGCGCCACCAATGATTTTACCTGTAGGCGAATTATAAGCTGGAAAACTAAAGTTGTCCACTTTAATATTTTCGGCTTTTAATTTCTTAATAAGTAATTTAGTCTGGGTTTCTTTACCCGAGCAATCGGTACCTTCAATGACGATTAATTTTCCTTTATTCATTCTTATTTCCTTTTGTATAAAACATGTTTATATCTAATACCAGTTTTTTCATCTTGATGGGTTTGTAATTCTTCTCTTAAATAATCGTCTTTGTTAAAATGTGGGAAATATACATCGGCTTCATAATCTTCAGCTTCTATTTCTGTCAAATATAGTTTATTGGCATAAACTAATAGTTCTTCATAAATGGAAGCCCCACCGATATCAAATATTTCTTCATCACTATTTTGGCAAGCTATTTTAAAATCAGTAATCGTGTGATATACATCCACTTCTTTAGGAAATGGTGTTCTTTTGCGCGTTAAAACCAAATGCTTGCGGCCTTCTAAAAGTTTAGGTAAAGACTCGAAAGTTTTTCTACCCATTACAATCTTATGACCCCATGTCATGTCTTTGAAAAATTTCATATCATCTTTAAAACGCCAAATCAAATCCCCATTTTTTCCGAGCTCATCGTTTTTACCTACTGCGGCAATAATTGATAAATTCATTTCCCTTACCTCCTACTTTGCAATCGGAAAATTTATTTTACCATGATGCTTATAATTTAAAATTTTCACGTCCTTGCATTCTTTTGAATTATCAAAATCATAAAAATTATCTACTTTTGGATTAAGCCATAACTCTGGAGCAGCTAAATCTTCAAGCTCTTCACCTCTTCTAATTTGCTTGCGAATTCCCTCTATTTGATTTACATAAATATGAGCATCTTTAATACTCCAATCCAAAGTTCCCGGCTCAAGATTAGTAGTTCTTGCTAGCATACAAAGCAAAACTGCATATTGCGTAATATTAAATGGCAGTCCTAAAGGAACATCACAGCTTCGCTGATGAACTAAAGCGTTTAACTTACCATCAGTAACATCCCACTCGCTAGACCATACACAAGATGGTAAAACCGCTGTATCCAAATAATCATCTTGCCACAAACTAATTACTCGTCTTCGATCATTTGGATTATTTTTTAAGCTATCAATTAATTTATCAGTTAATTTAAATTTATTTACAATGTAACCATAGGCTGTACCGATTGTATGCGCATATTTTTTATCAAAAGATTTAGTAATAATCTCATTTTTAAAACTGCCATCCTCTTGTCGTACCCGCTGACTTGCTTGCCATAGACCATCTTCATCTATTTCCCATTCATCCCAAATATGAACATTGCGTTCTTGAAGCCACCTGACATCATTACTTTGAGCTTGATAGATCCAAAGCATTTCTAAAATTGCTTGTCTGAAGAAAAGTTCTTTAGTTGTTAAAACTGGAAATTCTTCATCAAAATCAAAGTGAAAATGGTGTGAAGGTACTTTAATTGAATTTATACCTGTTCTATTTTCTACCTCAGTGCCCTCTTTTAATATTCTTTGGCAGAGTCCTAAATACTCCTTATCCCATTTAGACATCGTAATCCCCCTGACTATCTACACCATAAGTATAACAAATTACATCATTTTAGTAAATCATTATCTAAAAATTTCACTAATATTTCATTTGATAAATATAAATATTTATGATTTATAAAAATATAATTATTATTTTCCTTTAAAAAACTTTGTTTTAATAATTCATCAATAACTTTTATATCTTTAATATCTAATCCATATTTATCCTTAAAAATATTTTTATTAATACCTTTTAATTTACGAAAACCTAAAATAAATTCATTTTGAATCGTTTCTAATTTAGTTAATTTATGTTTTTCCTTAATAAACGTTCCATTTAAATATTTCATTAAGTTGTTTTCATTTTCATATCTTTCATCTTTTAAATAACCTGAAGAACCTAAACCAAAACCATAATAATTATCATTATTCCAATAAGTTAAATTGTGCTTAGAGGCAAAATCTTTCTTGGCATAATTACTAATTTCATAATGAATATAACCATGCTTAGTTAAAGTTTTTTCAATATAGCGTTCATTTTCCGTACTATCATCTAAAAGCTGATAATTATCGATATAAAGTTTAGTATGTGGTTCTAAAATAAGCGAATATGTAGAAATATGTGGAATGTCTAAATTTAATAACATGTTAATATCTTCTTTTAAAATATCTAAATTTTCTTCATTAAAGCCATACATTAAATCTACATTAATATTATTAAAATATTTTTTAGCTAAAATAAGATTGCTTTTATCTACTCTTTTTCTTCCAAGTAATTTTAAAATTTTATCATCAAATGATTGAACTCCAATACTTAACCGATTAATTTTATTTTTTAAAAATTCCAACTTTTCTTGAGTTAAATCTTCAACATTAGCTTCTAAAGTGATTTCCACGTTTTTACTTAGTTTAAAAATTTTTAAAATATTAAATAATGTTTCCAGTTGCTGTAAAGAAAGTGTACTAGGAGTACCCCCACCAATATAAAGGGTATTTATAATTTCACCTTGATAATTAATTTTTATTTCTTGTTTCAAGGCTTTTAAATAAGCATCAATCCACTTTTCATTTTTCAGCACTTTAGCAAAATCACAATAAGTACAAATAGAAGCACAAAAAGGAATATGAATATATACTGCCTTAGCCATTCTTATTCCTCTTCCATACTTAAAACTGCAAGAAAAGCTTCACTAGGAACTTCTACTCTACCTACCATTTTCATTTTCTTCTTGCCTTCTTTTTGTTTTTCTAAAAGTTTTCGTTTACGTGATACATCTCCGCCATAACATTTAGCTAAAACATTTTTCCTCATCGCCTTGATATCCGCACGAGCTATTGCTTTAGAACCGATAACGGCTTGAATAGGTACTTCAAACATTTGCCTTGGAATTTGCTTGCGAAGAGCTTCAACAATAGCGCGGCCTCTTTTATAAGCAAAATCCTTGTGAACAATAATACTTAAAGCATCAACAATTTCGCCATTTAAAAGAATATCCATTTTAACTAGATTGCTTTCTTTATATCCAATTAAATCATAATCTAAAGAAGCATAACCTCTAGTCATTCCCTTTAATTTATCAAAAAAATCATAGACAATTTCTGAAAGCGGAATTTCATAGTGAATATTAACTCTAGTTTTATCTAAATAATCTATACTCACATAATTACCACGTTTATTTTGACATAGTTCCATTACTGGTCCAATATAATCACTTGGTACTAAAATATTAGTTTTGATATATGGTTCTTCAACTTTTAAAATTTTCTGTCTTTCTGGCATTTTAATAGGATTGTCCACATCAATTACCGTTTTATCTGTCTTTGTAACTCGGTAAATTACTGATGGACTAGTCGCAATTAGTTCAATACCAAATTCGCGTCTAATTCGTTCTAAAGTAATATCCATGTGCAGCAACCCTAAAAAACCTGTTCTAAATCCAAAACCCAAAGCTTTAGAAGTTTCCGGTTCAAATTCTAAAGCTGCATCATTTAATTTTAATTTATCTAAAGCCTCCCTTAAATCTGGATATTTACTAGATTCTAAAGGATAAAGACCACAAAATACCATCGGTTTCATTGGCTTATATCCTGGTAAACTATCAGTAGCCGGATCATTTTCTAAAGTAATAGTATCCCCAACCTTAATATCGCGAACACTTTTAATACTTCCACTTATATAGCCAACCTCACCAGCCACTAATTCATCTGTTTGTTTTTCTTTAGGCGTATAAATTCCAAGTTCTACCGCCTCATGAACAGCACCTGTAGCCATCATTTTAATTTTATCTTTCACTTTAAGTTTGCCATCGACAATTCTCACTAAAGCTACTACTCCCTTATAAGAATCAAAATGGCTATCAAAAACTAAAGCTTTTAATTTACCATGGGCACTTCCTAAAGGTGCGGGTATTCTTTCAACTATAGCATCTAGTAGTTCTTTAATACCCTTGCCAGTTTTCGCACTAGTTAAAATTATTTCATCTTCGCTAAAGCCAAATGTATCCATTAATTCGCGTTTAACTTTAGGAACATCAGCATTAGGTAAATCAATTTTATTAATTACTGGTATAATTGTCAAATTATTTTCTAGAGCAAGATAAACATTAGCTAAAGTCTGGGCTTCAATTCCTTGTGCAGCATCCACGACTAAAACAGCGCCTTCAGAAGCTGCTAAACTACGTGATACTTCATATGAAAAATCCACATGTCCTGGAGTATCGATAAGATGTAAAGTATATTTGCCATATTGAAGCTGTACCGCATTTAATTTAATTGTTATGCCTCTTTCTCTTTCTAAATCCATATTATCCAAAAGCTGACTTTGCATTTCTCTTTCGGAAATAGCACCAGTCAACTCTAAAATACGATCAGCAATCGTACTTTTACCATGATCAATATGGGCAATTATAGAAAAATTTCTAATGTTTTCTTGTTTCATTTAGTTCACCACTTCCATTATAACACGCAAACTTCAGTTTTCAAAAATTTTAATATATCAAAAAAATAAAAGTTTTAAAACTTTTACTTTTATTATTCAGTAGTTTAATAGCTATTTAGTTTTCTTAGGTTTTTGCGCACATTTCATAGTAGATTTTTTGTTCATGTTACAAATAATATCATCATATGCAATGTTATAGGCACTAACATCAGCATTTTCATCAATCGTAATACTGCCACCACTAGGTAATCGCTCTATACCACTAATTTTCTGACCGCGCTCAATTATTGTAACATTTTCATATAAATTATATGTACCATTTTTATTAAATTCTACCGTGAATGGAAAATTCACTTCTCTAGTCATACTAAGTTTACTATACATAACATTAACTTCATCAGTTAATTTAGTAGCTACTGTTGTTATTCCAGAAATTCTAACTTCATAAATAATTTTTTCGACAATAGGCGCAAGAAAAATAACAATAACACCAATCAAAACAATAACAATGACATTTTCCCAAATTGTTTTGCCGCTATTCCCCATATTTATTCTACTTTCTTATTATAATTTTTATGAAAATTAAATTTCAGTATCTTTACCAGCGCATCCAGTGCTTTCTGTAACCTTACCACCATTAGCTGCTGTATCACAATTCATTTCAATGCCATCTTTTGTTGTACAATAGTAATCACCAAATTTTAAATTACAACAAGATAATTTACCATTTTTATGCATAATTACTTTGCCTTCAACTGGTTTATCACCACTAAACTTAATCTCAGCACCACTTTCAACAACTGTAGGTTTCGAACCTTTCGCAAAACCTACCTCAATTGGCAAAGCTACAGTTTCCCCAGTACTAGATTGTTCCTGAGTATAAGCAAATTCAACAGCTTTCATAATTCCCCATGCTTTATCTTTGGCTGCATCTCTTCTAGCATTATTAATTACATTTAAAATGGTTGGGGTTGTAACTAATGCAATTATCGCTAAAATAATGATAACAGCTAATAATTCTAATAATGTAAAACCTTTCTTATTCATACATATCCTCCTCTTATCCTTGAATACTATATCTAATATATCATAATTGTCGTAAAAATGCAATGAGAAATTAAGATATTATTGATTTTTAATTTTCACCTAAGCGTTTTTCAATATTTATTAAATCAATTTTTTCCTTTTCTAATTGTGCTTTTTCATTTTCAACAATTTCTTTAGGCGCTTTCTTAACATAATTTGGATTAGCTAAAAGTTTCTCCCTTCGCATAATAGACATTTGCAATCTTTCTTTTTCGTTAATTAGTCTTTCCCATTCAAGGGCTTTATTTTCACTATTGTCATAATATAATTTAATCTCATCATTTTGGAAATTTATAATAGTGACATCGTTTTTATTTTCCGTACTAGTTAGTTTAAGCAGTCTATCTAAAATGTCTTTATTTTCTTTTAATATAGCATTGTCATAAACTAACGCCACATCTTTAACATTGTTAGATAATTTAAATCTTCTTATTGTGGTTATAAGTTCAATCACATCTTCCATATCTTTAGCTTCTTTAAAATTAAAATCTTTATTTACTTCAGGATAATGTGAAAGCATAATTGACTGCTCCGTATTTGGTAATTTAGTATAAATTTCTTCCGTAACAAATGGCATAAATGGATGCAACATTTTTAAAATTGATTTTAAAGTATAAATTAAAATCGATTTCGAAGTATTATTCATCTTAATTTTTGAAAGTTCAATATACCAGTCACAAAAATCATTCCAAATAAAACTATATAAAGTTGAACCGACAATATTAAATTCATATTTTTCCATATGTTTGGTGACATTTTTAATAGTCGCATTTAATTTATTTAAAATCCATTTGTCGTAAATAGTTAAATTATCAAAAGTTTCTTGATAATCTTCAGTATTAAGTAACACATATCTTGAAGCATTCCATAGTTTATTAATAAAATTCCAAGTTGATTTTATTTTATCCATATCAAATTTTATATCTGTTCCATTAGCCGCAGTTGTCGATAAATAAAATCTTAAAGAATCAGCGCCATATTCTTCAATAACATCCATCGGATCAATCCCGTTTCCTAAAGATTTACTAAATTTACGGCCCTGTTTGTCGCGAATAAGTCCATGAATTAAACAATCTTTAAAAGGTCGCTGACCAGTAAATTCTAAACCTTGAAACACCATACGATTAACCCAAAAAGGAATAATATCATAACCTGTTACCAAAACATTATTTGGATAATATCTTTTCATAAGATCAGTATTTTCTGGCCATCCTAAAGTACTAAAAGACCATAAAGCTGATGAAAACCAAGTATCTAAGACATCTTCATCTTGAACCCAACCTTCACCTTTAGGTTCTGTTAAGCCAACATATACTTCATCATCCCTATACCATGCCGGAATGCGGTGACCCCACCATAATTGACGCGAAATACACCAATCATAAGTAATTTCCATCCAATGCTTCATCGTTTTTTCATATCTTGAAGGTACAAAATTAACCTTAGCTGTTTTATCTTTTTGTACCTCTAATACTCTATCAGCTAGTGGGCGCATTTTTACAAACCATTGTTTTGATAAATATGGTTCGATAGCTGTATGGCTTCTCTCTGAATGTCCTACTGAATGGATAAGTTCTTCAATTTTAATTAAAATACCTTCTTCTTTTAAATCTTTAACTAACTGTTCACGACATTCAAAACGGTTTAAGCCAGCATATTTACCACACTTTTCGTTCATCGTAGCATCTTTATTCATAATAATAATTTTTTCTAAATTATGTCTTTCACCGACTTCAAAGTCGTTAGGATCATGGGCCGGTGTGATTTTAACTACACCCGTACCTTTTTCCATATCCGCATGTTCATCCGCAATAATTGGAATTGGTTTATTTAAAACTGGTAAAATAGCATTTTTACCAATATATTTTTGATATCTTTTATCTTCGGCATTAACAGCTACGGCCGTATCTCCAAATAAAGTTTCTGGTCTTGTCGTTGCCACATCTAAATATTCATCGGTGCCTTCAATAAAGTATTTTAAATGATAAAAAGCGCCAGGTTCATCTTGATAAATAACTTCTTCATTGGATAAAGCTGTCATCTGTACTGGGTCCCAATTAATAATACGCTCCCCACGATAAATTAAACCTTTATTATATAAAGTAACAAAAACATGTTTAACAGCTTCTGATAAACCTTCATCTAAAGTAAATCTTTCTTTAGTATAATCTAAAGCTAGCCCTAAAGTTGCCCATTGCTTATGAATATTATCAGCATATTCTTCTTTCCACTTCCAAGCGGCTTTAAGCCACTCTTCTCTATCCATTTCCCTTGGATTAATGCCTTCTTCACGAAGTCTTTTATCAACCTTTGATTGTGTAGCAATTCCCGCATGATCCATGCCAGGAAGCCACAAAGCATCATAACCTTGCATTTTCTTAAAACGAATTAAAATATCTTGAAGGGTGGTATCCCAAGCATGTCCTAAATGTAGTTTTCCTGTAACATTAGGTGGCGGAATAACAATCGCATAAGGTTTTAATGAAGTATCCCCACTTTCAAAATAACCTTTATTTTTCCAAGTTTCATATTTTCCTTTTTCAACTTCCAAATGATTATATTTTTTATCTAGCATCTTTCTCCCTCGTTTCTATATAGGTATCAATATTAGTTTTGATTTTTGTAAATTGTTTCTGTAATTTACTATTTGGATATAAATCCATAATTTTCGTAATGTATTTTTCTTCCTTAATTAGCTTTAAACTTGAAATAAAATTGATATCAAAAACGAAACTTAAATGCAACGCAATATTATCAGCCGTGGTCTTTAAATTAGCATGTAAAACTTGCTCTTGCCTATCAATTTGTTCTAAAACTTTATCAGAAATTAAAGAATTATCATTATAGGTGATTAACTCATCTAAAGTATCTAAATATAAAATATCGATTTTATCGGCATCCCTAACTATTTCACATATTAATTTGCTTTGATCATCGATACCATCTAAGCTATACTTATTATGATATTTAACAGCATTTAAAATAATTTCTTTATATTTATTATTCACAAAATCATTTTGCTTTAAAATCTCATAACCTAAATCGCCATGATCTAAGCTATTTTTGTCCGCATAAGTTTGATATCTTTTAAATTGTTCAAACCTTCCAATATCATGAAATAGTCCGGCTAATTTCGCCACTTCTACATTTTGAGAATCTAAATTTAGTGCTTCGGCAATTTGTTCACACAAACGGGTAACCCGCAAGGTATGGCTAATTTTAAGTGAAATAGGTTTCCCTAAATATTTGTAATTTTCTGTATAATTTAAAAATTTTTCTAACGCTTTATCAAACATTTAAATCCTCCTTTGCAAAAAGAAAAACGTCCTTAATATAAGGACGTCTATTACGTGGTACCACCTTAATTTATAAGCATTGCTTACCTTAAATCGTTAACGCCGATTTAACGAAATATCTTACTTGTTTCAGATATTTAGCTCCCAAGCTACCTTCAAATAGTCTTCATTAAGGAAAACTTCCAGCTAATATTTTCCCTCTCTTTTAATTACTAGCTACTTTACTCCTCTTGTTCTAAGCCGTTAAAAACATTATACTATTTTTAATTTTATTGTCAACTTTATAAACCATAAAGTACTTTATTTATTTGATAATTTTGCTTTTCATCTTCGGCATTTATAGCTTTATTATAAATCATGAAATTACGAATACTTCCTTCAAAATTAACTGGCTGCAAGGAAACTGACACTAAATTACCATTTTCTGTATAAACATTAGTACTGGCCGTATCAAAAGCATTTTGTCCGATTATTAATGTTTGTGTCGGACTTTTAAAATTCATTGGACTTTGTGGTGCTGTATGACCAACCATCTTACCATTAATATAAACCGTAATATTTTTATTATTAATCATGGTAACCGTTAATTGCATATATTTTCCAAAAGCAAAACTTCCATTTAAGTTCACATTTACACATTCTGGATTTGGTCTTTGACCTGTAGGTGGAGCAACTCCAAATGGCAATTCATCATTACTTATTGCAGGATGGTACTGACTATTATCATAGCAAAAATTGGCTGCATCCACACGACTAGAATTAACCGAAAGGGAAGGTATCGGACCTATATTAGCAAAAATACCACCTTTAAAATTCCAAAGACCAATAATTTGATTAGTAGCATTTTTACTAGGAACTCGTATTACTGTTGATATAGTAATTCCACTAGAATTTAATGGATCAACATCTGACATATTAGCTGTGATAGTGCTCCTATTTAAATTAACACTTCTTTCTTCATTATTATAAGTAACACTCCCACTTTTAGTACCATTATGATTATTAGAAGTTAAATCATACCAAGTATTACCTTGAAAAGGTTGATTTCCATCAAATAAGGCGACAATATTTTGCCTTTGGGCATAGTCAGTTTGAATTTTTATTAAAGCATTTTCCTTTATTTTATCCATTGCTAGTTTTCGGTTACCTAAAACCGCTAAAGTTCCAATCATAACCACCAAAAACAATGCTAATAAACCATATAAAAGAGCCGAGCTAATGAATCCATTTCTTTTCATAAGGCCCCTCCTATCTTTTTTAATTATACAATATATGCCCCTAGAAAACAAGTTCTTTTTATTTAAAAAATAGACCTTTGTCATGTTCTAGGTCTATTATACTACATAAAATAAATTAGGTGATTTATATGCGTAAATTTTGGTTTGGTCGCGGTAAATGGTGTATTTTAGGTCTTATTTGTTTAATCCTAATTTTTTATCAAATTATTATCACATTATTTATCGTAACAAGATTTAATGTTTTTCTGCTATTTCTTTTTGCAATCTTTGGTTTTTTCTGTTTTATCAAGTTGTTTTGGTTATAAGTAAGTGAGTTTTATAAAGAATATCAATTTCATGGCTAATCTTCAAACATCTTTCATATTCGCTCCCTTTAAATTCAATTAATGGTGGCATACTAATAAGGGTATACCAAAGTTCTTTTTCATCATCAGTTAAAGGGTAATTATTTTCATATTCTCTCATCACTTCATCAAAATCAAAATCTAAAGCATGATAACGATAAAGCTTATATAAATCAAAGACAGGACTGCCAATTTTAGCTTTATCCCAACTGATTAAAAAGGAGCTTTCATTACGAATAAAATGATCAAGTTTTAAATTATTATGTAAGACGACATCTCGTCTTTTTCTTTTATCTTGAACCAAGTTATGCCATGATTCTAAATAATTGCTACAAACATCAATACTATCATAAATAGTATTAATATTACGAGCCAGCAAATATTCACTTGGGCTCATAAATACTTTACTTTCAATCAAGGTTATAACATCTGTATAGTAATCGTATAGATAGTCTAAATTACCCTTAATATCTTCGTAAATTTCTTCATAATAATTGCGCTCTACTTCTTTATAATGCGTGGTTTTGCTATGTAAAAGTGCCACTAAGGTAATTAAATCGAGAATTTGTCTTTCTTTTGGGATATCGAAACTAGACACATATTCCATAATTTGATACTCATCTAAAGCAATATCATTAATAAATCTCGGCATATAATCAAAATTACGTGATTTTAAAAATTTCACAATATTGAGATTAGCTTTTTTATCTTTAAACACATATTTGCCATCATTAGTTGTGACGATACTAACACTATCGGCATTTTCATATCTTTTTGGTACTAAAGCATAATTTTTTAAGGCTTCATTAATTTTCATTGGCCGGAATAATTAATTTATCGCCAATTTTGATTTCGGCTAAATCATTATAAATACCTAGGTCTTCTTTTGTTACCGCATAATCATTCGCAATCGATTCAAGGGTATCATTTTCAGTAACAATATGAATTTTGTAAATGACATAATTTTCATTTTCATCTAAATCATCGAATAATGATTTTACATTAGCATCTCTATTTTCATGATCTTCTTTTTCAGTTATTTCTTCTTCAGTTTCCTCGTTTACTTCTGCAAAAGAAGAAACTTCCTCTCTTTTATCTTCCATAATAACCTCCTTTTCCTCTATACCATCAATAGCTAATTCGATGTTTACTGCTAAAATGCGATTATTGATAACTTCATAATAAAAGTCATTAATATCAAAAGTCGCATCACGCATATCATATTTATTATCAATATTAATGTTAAATGGTAGCTCATACTCAAATACATCTAAATTAGGGCTTGTATCAATCATCTTATAATCACCACTAATAATGAATTTGCCCATAACTACGTTATCCGTAACACTATCTACAGTATGCTCAAGCGATATACTATTAATTGACGCCACATTAGTGTCAAAATTAATATCCTGTTTAAATGGAACTATTTTTCGCATTATATCTCCTCCTAAATAATTATATTAATTTTATTTATTTATATGTTTATTCTTGTAATTCTTTTTCTAAAGAGATAATTTTATAGCCCTTACTTTTAATATAATTTATAATAACTTGTAACTGATTATTTAATTTTTCATTTGTTTCTAATGAGATTAAAGCTCCTTTTTGAAGAACTTTTTTTATTTCAGAATATGGTCTCTCTTGAATAATAGCGGTTGGAATAATTGTATAAGATTTTGTTTTAAAGCATTTATCTAAAATGTTTTTATTTTTCTTTTCAGTATAACAATAATTATTTTTCTGACCCGCACTTAAAATAACTGATGAAGCCCATGTAAAATCTGAATCATCATCTTTATTAAGAATTCCAATAGTGTGACCTTTTTTGATTAAATTCCAAATTAAAATATAATTATTTTTTAAAAAATCACTTC
>CANRBD010000006.1 GCA_947628765.1 uncultured Bacilli bacterium | reverse complement strand
CTTATTATTGTTCCTTTTCATGTATTTACCTCCTATGTTATTTTCATTATAATTTCTTTTTTGAGTATTGTCAATACCCAAAACAGTAAAAACATTGAGTATTATTGATACACTATAATATGAGGTGAAATAATGAAAATAATCGCGAACAATTATGAAGCTAATGAAATAATGAAAATAATAAGAGAGTGGACAGAACTATCACAAAAAGATTTTGCTAAAACAATAGGTCGTAGCCGTGACAGTATCAATAGTATTGAAAATGGACGCAACCGAATATTTTTAAATACACTGCTTGAAATTGCTAAAGTTCACAACATAAAAATTACTATTGAAAAGAAAAAATAGGATTTCATTTATCCTATTTTTTTTATTCTAAAATTGCTTTTATTCTTCTAACACCCGCACTACTAGACTCTTCTTTTTTAATTTTAAAGTGTCCTAGTTCACTAGTGTTTTTAACATGTGGACCTCCGCATAATTCTTTGGAAATATGGCCAATCGAATATACGGTAACTTCATCAGGATATTTCTCAATAAACATGCATTCAGCTCCAGATTTTAAAGCTTCTTCTTTACTCATAATTTCATGAGTAACTGGAATGCCTTCATTAATCCATTTATTAACTAACTCTTCGGTTTTAGTTTTTTCTTCATCCGTTAATTTATGGTCGCAAGAAAAGTCAAAACGCATTCTTTCGGCAGTAATATTACTACCCATTTGATGAACTTCCTTATTAACTACTTCTTTTAAAGCTGCATTAAGTAAATGAGTAGCGGTGTGATATTTAGTTTCCATCACGCCATCACCAGCTAAGCCACCTTTAAATTTACCGGCTGAAGCGGTTCTGGATTTTTCTTGATGTTCTTTAAATTTTTCATAAAATCCTTTAATATCAACTTCTAGGTCTTGCTCATGCGCTAGTTCTTCAGTAAGTTCAATCGGAAAACCATATGTATCATAAAGTTTAAAAGCGATATTTTTATCAATCGTGTTTCCATCTAAATTATTTACTAATTTACTAAATTCTCTTAGTCCTTTTTCTAATGTACGATTAAATTTCTTTTTTTCCGTAGCTAAAACTTCTAAAATAATTTCACGATTGCGTTTAAGTTCACTATAGTATTTTTCATATTTATCAATAATCATATTAGCTAGATCTAAATCCCAATCACTATTAATATCAATATCTAAAGTTTTCGCATATCTAATGGTTCTTCTAATTAATCTTCTTAAGATATATCCTTGATCAGTATTAGATGGTTTTATTTTGGCATCATCACCACTAATCATGACAATAGCTCTAATATGATCAGCAATAATACGCATAGCTTTAGTATATTTTTCATCATCATATGATTTTGAAGACACAGCTTCGATTTTTTCAATAATATCTTTCCAAATAGATGTTTTATAGTTATCATCTTTGTTTTCTAAAACTGCGGTAATGCGCTCAACACCCATACCAGTATCGACATTTTTTTGTGACAGTGGAGTTACTTTACCATCTTCATCCATGTAATATTGCATAAAAACATTGTTCCAAATTTCTACCCAACGGTCATCATTTGGATCATATTTTAAAGGTACTGGATCATTACTACGGAAATAGAAAATTTCGGTATCTGGACCACAAGGACCACTGCTACCAGCAATCCAGAAATTATCATTTTTACCTAAATAACATATTTTATCTTCACTAATACCGTGCTTTTTCCAAATCTCGGCTGACTCTTCATCTTTTGGTATATTATCTTCACCTTTAAAGACAGTCACGGCCAATTTTTCTAGTGGGATATTAAACTTTTTAGTTAAAAGTTCTAAACTATAAGCAATAGATTCTTCTTTAAAATAATCGCCAAGTGACCAGTTACCTAACATTTCAAAGAAAGTATGATGTGTTGTATCACCAATCGCATCTAAATCATTAGTTCGAAAACATTTCTGAACATCCACTAATCTTTTACCTTCCGGATGTTTAGCGCCCATTAAATATGGCACAAGTGGCTGCATACCAGCAGTAGTAAATAAACTTGTGGGATCATTTTCTGGAATGACTCCACTACTTGGAATATATTTATGACCTTTATTTTCAAAAAATTTAATAAATGTTTCTTTAATGTCCATGTTCCACCTCTTTTATTAATTTTTCAACTTTTTGTGCTAGCGCTTCTATATCATTATCATTATTAATTACATAATCATAATCTTTATAATTATCTAAAGCCGTTTCAGTAGCGTGCGCTTTTTCTTTATCAGTAAGTTCATTTTCAAAATTTGGTCTTTCAACTTTAATCGTCGTAATATTTTGAAAGCGTTTTTTTGGTTCTTCTAATTCGTTTGGATAACGAACATCGGATATTATTATAACATCAAAATAATATTTGTAAATAACTATGTCTTCACAGATGCGGTTAACAAAAAAATTTTTATCAATTTTATTTCTAATAATATCTGTACCTAAAACTTGTAAAAGTTCGCGAGGTTTAGTGGCATCATTTCCATCCCAACCTGTAATTTTTTGGGCATAATTTTTTATCGGTTCAGAAAAACCTAACCTAACAACTTTTAGATTTTGATTCTCATAATGTTTTTTCATAATATCAGCCACAGTATCTTTACCACTGCGGGCTTTTCCAGCTATTAAAAATATTTTTGTTTCTTTCATCATATCCTCCTACCATAGAAAAAAGGATTGTCCCTTAAGGAGTGCATAGCACGGTACCATCCTTTTTTTTCTTAATTTAGATAACGGTATTACCGGAAGTGTTTGCACTTCACTAAAAGTGAGCTTTCGATTAATTTGTTTTCTTAGTTTCCACCAACCACTAAGTCTCTATAAAAACGCCTTAACTTACTTTTCTTTTTTAACGCTTTTTTTCTTGTGAATTTTAATTGAAGCATCAGCTTCTTCTAATATTTCAGGCTCCCGATTAATCAAGCCATATTTCTGATCATAGAACATAAAGATTGTTTTAAATACAGCGATAACTGGAGTCGAAATAAGCATACCTATTATACCAAAGAAATAACCAAATACAAGTAATCCAAGCATAATAGTAACTGGATGAAGTTTTGTCGTCTTTGACATAATAAATGGTTGTAAGAAATTACCTTCTAAAAATTGAATAACGGCAATCACGATAATGGTTAAAATACCAATGGTTGGACTTTGAGTGAAACCAACGATTACGGCTGGTGCTCCTCCAATATATGGACCGGCATATGGAATAATATTTGTAAGTCCACAGAAGAATCCAAATAAGGCTGGAGCTTTTAAGCCAACAAGCCATAAGCCAATGGATGTTAGAATAAAGATTGTCGTACAATCAATTAAAGCCCCTTCAACATATTTTCTAAGTGAATTATTAACATTGTTGATTAAATCCATACTAGTTTCTCTAATTCTTCTTGGAATAATATTAATTAAAGAAGATTTAGAATCAAAACTAACAAGAAGGAAAAATCCGATAATTAATCCTAAAACTAAAGTACCCATCCCTGAGAAGAAAGCTGAGAGAATATTGAATAGTGTCGTTGGTAACTCTTTACTTACACCAATGGCAAATTCATTAAAGCGATCAAAGAATTCTGCTTTAAGTTCCTCAACATTGATATTACTAATATTATTTAAATAATCAAATATACCCAGGCTCCAATCTTTCATGGAATCAAATACATCAGGAGCAATTTTGGCAAACTCGGTAATTTGATCAGCTAGAAGTGGTATGAGAGCTGCTAAAACGATAAATACAACGCCAAATAAAATTAGATATGTAATTATTGCCCCTAAAGTCCGATTGATTTTTTTTGTCTGTAACCACTTAATAAATGGGTCAAATAACCAAGCTATTAAAATACCAATAAAAAGTGGAGCAACAATTTTAAGTACTGTCCATAGAAAACTTAAAATATTAGTTTCTTTAAAAAGCAGAATAATTAAATATAAGCCAAGCGCTAATAAAAGAAAATAAGTTACATTAAGTACTCGTGAGGCACGATCAGCTACTTCGTTTATTTTGCGCTTGTCAAAATCCGTTGGAAATCTTTTCCTAAGCATTTAAATCACTCCCTATACTTGTAATAATTCTTGTTCTTTATTTTTTAAAAGTTCATCAACTTTTTTATTGTATGTATTAATTAAATCTTGAATATCTAAAGTGGCATCCTTTTTGTCATCTTCCGTAATGTCTTCTAATTTTTTAATATCATTATTAGCATCTTGTCTAACATTACGCAAAGCTATTCTAGCATCTTCAGCTATTTGTTTTACTTGTTTAACATATTCTTTCCTAGTCTCTTCAGTTAGTGCGGGAATATTTAAAATAATACTATCGCCAAGGTTATTAGGAGTAAGACCAATATTAGCTTCAAAAATAGCCTTTTCAACATCGCCTATAGAACTTTTATCAAAAGGTTTAATCATTAACTGTCTAGCTTCTGGCACCGAAATAGTCGCTAATTGTTTTAAAGGTGTATCTGTACCATAATATGATACCATAATACCATCTAAAATAGCTGGATTGGCACGTCCGGCTCTAACATTTGTAAATCTTTTTTCCATATTTTGAATTGCTGATTGCATTTTGTTTTCAGCTTCCATTAAAATTTCATCCATGTTCGTCTTCCTTTCTTACTTAATATCATTATAATATATATACGTTGTTTGAGCAAGTATGAAAGAAAAAATTTTTTATTTTTTATTAAAAAAATTACTACAAATTAGTAGTAACTTTTTAAGATTAAATATCGTCTGAGAAAAAATCGTCAAAAAATTGATCATCAGTAACATAATCGTCAGCTTCGAGTTTCTTGTTATCTGCTTTTTTATTAACTTTAGATGTTACTTTAGAAGCAAAATCGGCATTTCGCTGTTTAATTTCATGAACCTTTTTAGGTGTTGTTTTAGTTTCTTTTTTAGGTGTAACCTTTTCAGGCTTCTTAATTGGTTTTTCTTTAGGTAAAGCTGTCTTTTTAACAGGCTTTGGTTCTTCTTTAACTTTTTTTGGCTCTTCTTTAGGTTCATCTTTTATAGTTACTGATACCCTAGAAGGTTCAATTTGAACAGTTGGACTTTTTTTACGCGCTTTAGCTTTTTCTAATCGTTCCTGTTCAGCTTTCTCCTCAGCTTCTAATTCCGCTATTCTAGCATCAATTCGTTTGGCAAAAGCTTCAATATCAATCTGTGGTCTTTTACCACCCATGCCTGGAATATTCGGCATAGCTCCCATTCCAGGAATATTTGGCATTGCGCCCATGCCTGGAATATTTGGCATAGTTTTATTACCTTTGCCCATATTTTTACTGATAATTTCATTAACTTTTTCTTCATTTTTCTTTTGAACGAAACCTTTTAAGTCAAAAATATGAACAGTTTCTTTTTGTCTAGTTGGATATACCGCATCATTACCACGTGGGGCATTGGTATATAAAGGACCCCAATCAATCTCGTGATCTAATTTTAATTTAGTTCTAAAAGGATCAAGCCTACTACGAAGTAATATAACTTCTCCCATTTTTAATTTCTGTAAATCACTAACAGTAATAAGTGGTCTTGTTTCTTCTTTTTCCTTATCACCTTTACCAGTTTTAATTTTAACATCGCCACACATTTTACTGATTTCTTCTAAAGCGGCAATTTCCGTACTTATTAAATAAATAATATTAGTACAGTTACCTCTAATTGTGTCAGCAATATTTTTTCCATACACTTCAGCTAACTGAGCAAAGTTCTGAATAACGAAGAAGAAACGCATCTTTCTACTACGAGCCGCGGAAACCATTGTTTCAACATCGTTTAATTTTGGCATATTGGCAAACTCATCTAGTAAAAAGTTGGTTCTGTAAGGAAGTTTCCCACCGCATTTTTGCGCATAATCAACCAAGGCTTCATAGCATTGTTTAACAAAAATAGTAACTAAGGGATGATAAGTTTTCTTTTCATCTTGAATAACGATAAATACGGCTGTTTTTTTGCTACCAATATCTTCAAATTCAAAATCACTATGTGAGAGCATTTCCGAAATGTTTTCACGAGCCGCAAATAATCTTAATTTTTGTTTAAACACTGACAAAATACTACCTTTAGTATCCGTTGGCGCAATTATCGTTGATGAAGCACTAACGTAAGCTGGCGAAGTTGGATCTTTGGTATTAAAATAATCATTAACATAAACAGAATTTGGTCGGCTTTTTTCTTCACCCACGGTCGTAAAAATATTAACACTATTTAGGTTAATCTCTTCTTCTTTGGCATCTTCAAACAAGCCTAAACAAATACCAGAAAAATAATCGGCAGAAGTTTTTTCCCAAAAGGGATCTTGATTTTGAGCTTCTGGACTATATAAAATATTTAAAGCTAAATCATCAACTAATTCGTTAGCTTTATCACGATTACCTTGTTTATAATATTGGTATGGTAAATGTAATGGATTCCAACCACTACCTCTTTGAGGATTACGGAAATTTAAAACAACGACATTGTAGCCTCTTTTTTTAAGCATTTCCGAAGTTCCTTCATAAAGTTCACCTTTAGGGTCGGTTACGATCATTGATTCATTGTGTTTTGCTAATGATTTGATAAGAGGAAACATCGTAATTTGGCTCTTACCAGCACCAGTAGAACCAATGATGATATTATGACCCTCGCCATTATCAACCCACATTCGTCTACCATCGTTGATAAGTGGCATCCCACCAGCATCGGCATCCTCATCCGTAATTCTAATCATTTCAATATCTTTTTCACGTTTAAGTTCATTATCATCAAGCCATCGCGAATAACCTTTATCGGCTTTTTTACTACCGATAGTAATTCCAAAACCTTTTTCAGTTTCGAAAAAACGATCTGAAACACTAAGGACACTAGCTACTAAAGCTACAATATATAACACAATAGTAATAGGTAAAAATCTAGGTGTGAAAGCTGGAAAAGGGTTAAATCCATGAAATGGTTTATCAATGTCACCTGAGGCAAATTGCGCAAGATTAAGAACAGCTATAGCGACAAAATATAATAAAAGAATCGCATATATTCCAAACATGACCCAGTCTTTAGTTTCCGCTCTAAATTTTAATTTCATGTGCATCCTCCTTATAAATTATAAAAGTTAATACTAATCAAGGAAAAAATCCATATCAATATTATATCACGTATTTTATAGTTTAGTAAATTAGAAAATAAAATTTTTATAAGAAAAAGCAGACTAGGTCTACTTTTCAATTAACACCTCAACAAAGTCATCATCTCTTAAATTAAAAGCATTGGCATCATCAGTATCTAAATGAAGTCTTAAAGAAGCTTCATCCAAAACTTTTAAATATACATTTTTCAATATTCCACCCTTTTCGCCATCGACTTTAATGCATACTTTATCAACATCTTTAAGGCCATATTTTTCTCTTTCTAAAGGTGTAATATGAATGTGACGGTTAGCAATAATTAAACCTTCATCTAACATAACTTCACCTAAAGGGCCTACTAAAATAACAGGCAAACTACCAAAAAGATCACCAGATGTTCTTATTGGTGGTTCTACTTTTAATTTAAAAGCATCAGTTCGTGAAATTTCTACTTGATTATAATTCCTAAATGGTCCTAATACGCGGACATTAGGAATAACAACATTTCCTTTTTTAATAGCTACAACACTAGTTGAAGCATACTGCCCTGGCTGATCTAAATCACGTTCTTTTTCGATATAATCATCACCAAATAATTTAATATAAGTCTCTTTAGTTAAATGAACATGTCGAGCAGAAACGCCAACACTTACTTTCATTTCATCATCCCCTCTGTTATTAATCTAATTATAGCATATTTTAGCTTTTGATTAAATATATTTTGTATAGAAAGGAGAATATATGAATAACAATTTTGTAAATCCTAGTACTTTTCCTGGAACTCCATTATATACAGGAGGTAATGCAGTTCCAAACCAAGAAACCGCGGCGAATTATCAAAATGTCGTACCGGATACAGATTTTGAACAATCTTATATTGAAAATATTTTAAGATTAAATCGTGGTAAACAAGTTGAAGTCTATGCTTCATATCCCGATAGTACTGAATGGCGCGATAAAGTTTTCAAAGGAATCGTTGAACAATCGGGCCGTGACCATATTATTTTAAGTGATCCTACGACTGGTGATTGGTATCTAATTTTAATGATTTATGTCAACTATATTAAATTTAACGAACGTATAATTTCTAGCCCTGAATTTTATCCAAATAATTGAAATAGACAAAGATATTTGCTATAATGATTAATAGGTGAGAATATGGTTGTATTAATCATTTTATTAGCAAATTTTTTGGTTATATTTATATTAGCTTTAGCCGTTGCTGGCACTTACAATAATTTTCAAAACCACATAATTAGGATAAACGAAGCCGAAGCAAATATCGACACTACTTTAAGAAATAGATTTGATCTATTAAATAAATCTATCGACATTATTAAAGCTAATACTAAAATCAAAGATGAAATATTTTTAGGTATCATTGAGCTAAGATCACAGAAATTATCTAATTTTGAACTAGACCGGGAATTATATGAGGGAATTAAAGAATTTAATAAATATAAAGAAGAATATCCTGATTTAAAAAATAGCGAGGAATTTACCAAAATAGACCTTGCTTTAGCAGAATCAGAAACTGATATTGTCGCTTATAGAAAATATTATAACGATATTATTACTGATTATAACCGCCTAGTTAAAAAAATTCCATCTAATATAATTGCTTTATTTTTTAAATTTAAGGCTAAACCTTATTTTGATGGTAAAGATATGGAAGATGATGATACCAACGATTTTAAACTATAAAAAGGTATAATTTTTATACCTTTTTTAATACCTTTATTTTTCCTTTAACTAAATATTCAATAGTTTTCGGATCACATTTATGAAAATCTGGATGCCAATATTCATGCGCCTGCTTTAGACTATCATTATAACTAAGACCTAACGGTGGCAAAAAAGCAGAACTGGTTTTAAACATATCTCCAGTTATTGCTACCTCAAATAAATTTTTTTGACCTGGCAACTCATTATCCCAATATTCTATTTGATTTTCATCACAAACCCAAATAGCTTGACGTCGACTAACTATACCTGGATAAAACTGTCTTCGCACTTCTTCTAACGCTAATTCCATTTGATTTATCTGAAGTAAATGGATATGTCTTTGAGCATGCTCAAGTAAAATTTCCATAGTTTCCCTATCTGGTTTATTTTCGATAAAATAATTGATAATTTCATAAAAAGGCTGATATTCATCATCAAATTCTTCAATAGTTGCATAGTCAAAATTAGCTATAGTTCTATCATTAGTAAAATTATCTTTTGTATTATCGATAATACTTCCTTCTTGCCACAAATGTGAAAATTTATTATCTTTAATTAAATGATACATTTTTTTATTTACTACTTGCATTATAAGCCTCCTTTTTAATGAGTGTTACTATAACATTACTTAGATTTTTTGTCAAATTGTCATATAAAAAACCTCGTTTCTATGTCCAAGAAACGGGGTTCATATCAAAAAGTCAGTTTATTTATTAGGATCTACTAAAATTTTAACGGCTGAGTCAGTTCCCGAAGTTAAGCGTTCATAAGAATGTTGAACTTCTTCTAAGCTAACCACATCATCGATAAATTTTTTAACATCGATTTTTTTCTTTGCTATAAGATCGATGCAAGTTTGAAACTCTAATTTAGTATAAGCAATGGCTCCTTTAACTGTGAGTTCATGTAAAACGGCTAAAACTGTTGGAATTTCGATTGGTTTTGAAGATACACCAACTAATACTACCGTCCCTCCAGGTTTAGTAAGCATTAAAGCTGAAGTAACAGCTGGGGCATTACCACAACATTCAATTACGACATCAAATTTAGCAGCAAATTTATTAATAGCTTCTGCATCTTTAGCATCAAACCAAGCATCAGCTACACCTAAATCGACAGCTTTTTGACCGCGCTTTTCATTAGTTTCAGAAACGACAACATAACTAGCGCCTTCCATTTTGGCAAACATAGCCGAAACTAAACCAATAATTCCGCCGCCAACAACTAAAACTTTTTGACCCATTTTGATATCGGCTAAATGAGCGGCATGAAGGCCAACTGCAGTTGGTTCGACCATGGCTACTTCATCATCGGTAATATTATCAGGCACTTTAATAACCATATCTGGTCTAAGCGCCATTTTTGGTTCTAAGCCTCCAGGGTTATCTAAAGAAAGTCCGGTGGCATGGGTCCAAGTATCCAAGCAATATTGAACATTGCCAGTTTCACAAGGTTCACAATGCCCACATGGTGAAATTGGTAACGCCGTTACTCTATCACCCACTTTTAAATCCTCACGGCTACCAGGGTCAACTACAACTCCACAATACTCATGACCCATGACTAAACCTTTAGGTTCACCATCAACCCAATAGTGGATATCCGAACCACAAATACCACATTTTTTGACATCGACAATAACCTTGCCATCTGTACTTACGGGTTCTTCCTTATCGATAATTTCAAATTCTCTTGCTCCTTTAATTGCTACTGCTTTCATTTTTTTCCTCCTTTTTTCTTCTTTTTCTTTATTCCTTTAAAAACAATATAAAATAATACTAGTGAGCCTATAACCATGACAAGAAAAATAATTTGCTCTTCAGTTATTTCAAATTTATCGGTGGTTTTCTTTTCTTCATCATCTAAGGCTTTAATAACATACTCTCCATCTTTAGTATACAAATAATTTTCTCGCGCATACCTGGCTACATAATCTTTATCTTGAAGTTTATCAATTTCTATTTTTAAATCTTTAGCTTGTCCTTTAAGCTCCGTTAATTCTTTTTTTAAGCTGGCTTCTTCATGATTAAGATTATAGATGGATATTATAGTAGTGACTAAGGTAAACGCACAATACCCGATTGCGATGAAAACAATCGGGGTAAGTATCGTCAGCCTTCTTTTAGCAGTTTTTGTTACTTTCTTATTCGCCATTATATCACCACTATTATAGTTAAAGTATATCATTTTTTAAATCGTTTGGCAATTACTTGTTCTAAATAATATCCTCCTATTAACATAATTAAACAATATGGATGAAAGGCGGCATTATTAATATATCTTAATATTAAAAAATATGAAAGAACACTAATTAAAACAACTAAAAAAGTCCCTAATAATCTAATCCATTTTTTAGCATTATAAATTATTTTGTGATTTACATTTACAAATAATGAAAAAAAGATTCCATATAAAAAAGAAAAAAGCAGTGTAATAATTTGGGTTTCTAAATTCACTATTTAAATAATTTACTGAAAATTCCACTTTCTTTATCTTTTTTTCCATTTTCTGTATAAGTTAAACTATTTACTTTGCCTTTAATGGAAACATTGCCTTGATAAGTATCTAATTTTATTATTTCAAGTTCTTCACCTTTAAGAATTAAATCACCCATGGTTGTTTCTAAATAAAATTCTTCTTCATCAAAGCTATCGATTTTTTTTACACCAGTAATAACAATATTTTTTCGTTCATTAACTGTAATTCCATGCGTTAATGACGAAATTGCTTCCATCTTGTCCATAATCTCCTCCTAGGGAAATATATGCATGAAAAAAGAAGATTATTCATCTTCTAAATTATTATACTCTTCAGTAATTGCATCTTCAAACATTTTACGGCACTCTTGAGTTATTGGATGAGCAATATCGTGGTATTCATCGTTACTAGTCTTACGACTTGGCATAGCGATAAATAATCCACCATCACCTTCAATAATTCTAATGCCATGAACTGCAAAACAATCATCTAAAACAACTGATGCAATTCCACGAATGCGTGAATTCTCCTTTTCAATTTTTCTAACGTTTATTGATGTAATTTTCAAAGCTAACCTCTCCCTTCTGGTACTTTATACCGTTACATCTTAAGTATACAATATTTTTATGAAAAAAACAACTATTTATCAAAAATTTTAATTGTTTTTGTAATAATATCAGCATATGAAAAAGATTTCACACTTTTATTTTCATCTAAAACCTCAACTAAAAAGACACAATTATATAAATTAGTTATTTTGGCTTTATAAGTTTCATATTTATTCCGCCCTAAATTATATTTGATGGTAATTTCCGAACCGATATATTTACTTAAAATCTGCCGTATCATTAGGCTATCGCAAACACCTTTATCGAGGATATCCAACATACATAGTTCCTTTCGTAATAATTCCACCAATTCCATCTTTTCCATATTTAGTTTTTTCTAAAATGTCTTTTAAATCTATATCTTTATTAATGTTTGATAAACTCATTTTTGCAGCCACGATGGCCGGATCTAAAGCATGGATATTTATTCTTTTAGGACTGGAAGCAAAATTAGCCCCCGCTTTGATTAATTCCTCATAATAAGAACCACAAGCGCCAGCAATAATAATTAATTTTTCGTGACTGCCTTCATATTCTCTAGCCTTTTTTACCGCTTTGACAAAATGAGCACTTGATTTATATGACGATAAATCATCGCGTGAACCTTTTCTTTTATTATAAGCATCATGGCCAGTAATTACTACAATATTTGGTTTATATTTTTCCAATAACTCAATAATGTCATCAGCTACATCTTCTTCTTTTTCATTAATCCCCATAGCCCATATATTTATTTTTTTATAATAGTCTAAACATCTTTTCAAGTAATCCGTATCACTATCGATGTGCAAGATCTTACCTGGAAGATAAAAATAATCATTACGATCTAAATTTGTTTTGGTATCCAGTCGCTCTAAAAAATCTTTTTCATGTTCAATATCTTCATCGTTATGCTTTTTTAAATCACTAATTGAAGCATCAGCGATTAACCTAATATTCATTCCTTTTAATATCACGTTTTCATCATTGATTTCAACGATTTTAAAGACAATATCATTATCATATGAATTACGAGTTACCAAATCCCCAACATTAAATTCCATATTATCACCCAAGAAAGTATATGAATAATCCGAAAATAATATAACAAAAAACCACTAATTAGTGGTTTTCATTTGTTTTTTTAGGAATACTATTATAAATCTTTTTAAGTAATGCTGAAGAACGCTTAATTTTGCCTTCCATATCTTTAACTTGGTCCTTTAAAGTGATATTTTCATTTTCAAGTTGTTTGATATGGTCATTAACTTCTTTTAATGATTTAGCACTTTCTAAATTATTTTTCTTAAGCGTATAAGCATCTTCTTTTAATTTTTTGACTTGATCTTTGAGCTTTTCATTTTCATGTTTAGCTTTTTTAAGATCTTTCTTAGATTTTTCTAAATCATTTTGGATATTATTATAATCATCAACAAAACCATCTACGGCATTACTAATATCATCGATAGACATATCACTAGAATAAGATAATTCTTCATTTTCTACCTTAGATGGAATAACCGGTTCAATAACTTCGGTTTTTTCTTCTTCCTTGTCCGCACTTTCCTCTGGTTCTAAAACTACGCCATAATCGGTTTTTTCTAAATCATCAATTACACTAGAGAGATGTTCAATTTCACTTAATAAACTTTCGGCATCTTTAGAAGATAAATTTGGCATTGTATCTAATGGAATTTCAGTTTCTTCCTCATCGGCAAAAGCTGTCGAATATTCCTCGTTAGATTCTTCCGCAAAATGAGACTCTTTTTCATCATTTAAATATTCTGTATAAATATTAAGTTCAGTAATTTTGCTCATGATATCTTCAATTCCCACAGCATAGGTTCTCATAAGACTACGAATATTCTTATCCTTAGAATAAGTTTCTAAGAAATCATCGTCATCTGGAATAAGGACACTAGCTCGAAAAATTTGCCTTTCTTCATGGCCTTTATCCCCAGTACTAAACTCATCATCCATACTAGCGATAATGGTCTCTAAAAATTCATTTTTCTCTCTAATTGCATCATCTGGCGCCTCTTTTGAAAATGCCTCAAATAACCTTTCATTTTCTTTTCTAACCGTTCTAGCCATCTCTTTGATTTGTAAAAATCTGTCTTTTTCTAGCATAATAAAACACCTCTTTTTATTCTTTCTTTTATTTTTTTAAGCCCTAGAATCGTATTTGCCGTCTTTAGTAGAAACGACAACAACGTCATTTTCGTTTATAAATAATGGTACCCTAATTGTTAAGCCGTTTTCAAGTACGGCATCTTTAGTAGCATTATTTGTCGTATTCCCTTTAACTGCTGGTTCAGTATTAGTAACTACATATTCAATTTTTTCAGGTAAAATAATTCCAAGAACTTCGCCTTCATAAAATGAAATTTCAATACTAAGTCCTTCTTTTAAGTATTTATAATCTTCACCTAAAACATCTTTATCAAGTTCAATTTGTTCATATGTTTCCATATTCATAAAATTGTACTTGCCACTATTTTCATATAAAAATTGCATAGCCATTTTTTCAATATTGGCTTTTTCTAATTTTATATTGGTATTAAATGTACGTTCAACCGTTGAACCCGTTCTTAAATTTTTAAGTTTTATTCTTACAAAGGCAGGGCCTTTACCAGGTTTAACATGTAAAAACTCGATAATTTGACAAACGTTGCCATCGATTAAAACGGTCATACCATTTTTAATATCGTTTATATTAATCATAAAACCCTCCTATTATTTTTTCTCTCTATGTAATGTTGTTTTATTACATTTTGGACAATATTTTTTTATTTCTAAACGTTCGGGAGTGTTTCGTTTATTTTTTTCTTTACGATAATTTTCTTCTTTACAAACAGTACAAACAAGCGTGATATTTTCTCTTGCTTCTCCTTTTTTTGCCATAATATCCCTCCTTCTTTACATACCTATTTACATTATAACAAATTATTTATAAAATTGAAAGTATTTTTGTGAAATTGCTCCAGCAATTCTTTTATTAATATTCGATTGATGATTCGTTCGGCCATCACTTCTGGAAACATCAGGGGAAATAATAGTAAAAGTTACCTTAGGATTATCATATGGAGCATAGGCCGCAAAAGTGGTTGAAATTGTTTCTTTATCCACGACGCCATCACCATCTGTATCGACAAAACTTTGACTGGTTCCTGTTTTACCAGCAGGTTTATAAGCCATATTAATATAACCTGCTCCTGTGCCATATCTTAATACGGCTTCAAAGCCTTGATGTACTCGGTCCATATATTCACTTTTCGTATCTACTTTGCCTAATTCTTCTGGCTTAATCTCACTTACCACTTTACCATCTTCATATAAACCTTTATATAAGGTTGGTTTAATACGTGTGCCGCCGTTAGCAATCGTCCCAATATACTGTGTAAGCTGGATAGGAGTATAAGTATCATACTGACCGATTGAAAAGTCCATTAGCAAGCCGGCATTCATTTTAGTACCTTTATAGCCTAAACTTTCAATAGGTAAATCAATACCTGTCTTTACACCTAAACCAAACTGGGCAAAAGTATCACGATAAATATTAAAGGCTTCTTTATCGATCGTTAAAGGCTTATTATAACGATACTTGCCTTTTCCCACTTTAATAGCTGTATAAAATTGATAAGTATTAGATGATTGCGCAATAGCGGTAATATCATTTAAAGTTCCTAGTTTTTTCCATGAACATTTTTCTGGAGTGGCTGCAATTTTAACACAGGCATCTTGCCTTTTTTCACCAATTTTTAAAGCTCCAGTATTGTAACCAACAATTTGGCTAGCGCCTTTAACGACTGAACCCATAACCACTGGTGAGGTTAATATCCCTGGCGTATAATCGACAATTTCGTTATCTTTTAGTTGTTTGCCTGACATGGCTAAAATTTCACCCGTATTAGGATCGGCAATTATGATAAATGAACGATTATAATATTCAGTATTAGCTTCTTTTTTCGTTTGCATCACTTCATTTTTCAAAAGTTCTTCGACATATTTTTGAAGTTCAATATCAATCGATAAAACAATATCTTTTCCTCTTGAACCTTTTTCTAATAATTTATATGATCCATCATCAGCTACTTGATATTTATTCTTTTTACCACGTAAAAGATCTTCATATTGATATTCTAAATAACTAACACCCACGCGATCATCTAAGCTATAACCTTTTTTAAGATAATCATCTTTAAGCTCGGCCGGAATACCTGATTTACTTGTGGAAACGGTTCCAATAATCGATTTAAAAACATCTCCATAAGGATATACTCTTTCCCAATCTAGTTTGGTATTAACCCCATGAAGGATACTAATGTTTTCTCCAACAAGGGCATATTCTTCATCAGTTACACCGGTATCTTTAATGACCTTTTCTTCATAAGAATAGCCTTTATTCATAAGGGCATAAATATAAGCTGCTTCTTTATCTTTATCATCATACATAGCTAAATCTTCATCGGTTACTCTCGCCATTTTTAAATCCCAAATATCATCAGCGGTGATTTTGCGTTCGTCTAATTTGCGCCATTCCTCATCGGTAATTCTTTTGTTAGCTTTTTCACGGTTATTTTTTAACCAAAAATTTTTGATATCATAACTTGTTAATTTTGAATAATCCACTTCGATCATTTCTGCTAATTTATAAGCAACTTGTTTTTCCGTTTTAAATTCTACTTCTTTTGGCTTTTGATAATAAATAACTTTATTCGCTTTATTGTCCACAATTAATCTACCATTTCGATCATAAATACGGCCTCTAGGTGCGGTTGGTCCTTCAACAACTTTTTGGGTTAATTCTTCCATCTCCACTTTATAGTAATCTTTTTTAACTACTTGAACAACAAATAGACCAATAATTAAAATAATAATTAGAGCCAAAACAATACCCATTAAAATATTGTAGCGTTTTTCAATCTCCACTTTAATATCCTTATTTATTTTATAACCATAAGAATAATGGAGGGGTTTTTTTCTTTTAAATAAAGGGCCTTTAATTAAAGACTTTAATTTTTCTTCTTTTTTCTTTCTTTTCATTACATGCACCTCTTTTAATAACCCCTACTTTAAAATCACATATACTTAAAATAGGAGGTATTTATGAATAGTTTAATTGGACAATATGTAAATAAATTAACCATAAATAATATAAACGATTTTGCGATAAAAAACAATATTAAATTAAATGAAAAAGAATTAAATGCACTTTTAAAGGTGGCTAAAGAAAATTATCAAGCATTATTAAATGATGATTCTGATGACACTTTAGCCTAAGAACATTTAACTAGTGAAAATTATGAAAAAGTGGTCAGTTTATACGATGAATATAAAGAAAAATATAAAAGCTATTTAAAATAAGCACGGACTTCTTCTAATAACTGAGGATTCATTTTTTTAGCTTTAATCATGGCAATTTCTTGTTTATATGGTGGATAAGTACGGTCTATACCACCGGCTTCTGAAGAAATATAAGGGGTTTCTAAAATTTTAGGAATTCCTTTTAATTTGTCATGATAAACAACTTTGATTAAATTATCAAAACCGATATTACCTAAGCCAAAGTTTTCATGACGATCTTTATGGGAAGCCGTTACATTTTTACTATCATTAATATGCACACATGCAATTTTATCTAAACCGATTACTTCATCAAATTCTGTTAAAATTTTATCAAAATTATTTAAATCATAGCCGGCATCATTAATATGACATGTATCTAAGCAAACCATGACTCTATTTTGATATTTAACGCCATCAATAATTTCTTTTATTTCTTCAAAAGTTGTTCCCACTTCTGTCCCTTTACCGGCCATTGTTTCTAAACAGATAACTGGGCCTTCTTCACTATCTAAAACTTCATTTAAGGCTGTAATAATATTTTGGATTCCTGTATCGGTTCCTAAGCCAACATGACTTCCAGGATGAAGAACTACTTTATTAATTCCTAATTCTTCACTCCTTTTTAATTCTTGTTTTAAAAAATTAATACTGAAATTAAATTTATCTAAGTCCTTATTATTAGCTAAATTAATAATATAAGGGGCATGGACAATGACATTTTTTATATCAATACCTTTTTCTTTCATTAATTTATGAGCTTTTAAAGTAAGGTCTTTATCAATGGCACTTCTAATTGTATTTTGCGGCGCTCCAGTATAAAACATAAAGGTATTAGCTCCATAACTTAAAGCTTCTTTAACACTACCTAATAGACCGTCATTATTAGTATAAGAAACATGACTACCAATTATTAATTCTTCCATTTCCATCACCATTTACATCATACCACATTTATCTTTTTTATTAAAGATTACTCAGCTAAATCAGCTAAAAATTTAAAACTAACTTTAACAACTTTATTAACTCCATTTTCCATAACTTTTGAAACTTTTAAACCCCAATTTGATATTTTGTTTTGATAATTTCTTTCGTTCTTTTTTAAATATTTGTTTAAATCGACATTTTTACCCGCTTTAACATCAGCTTCAAATTTTTCTATTTGTTTTTCGGTTAAAGCTACTTGTTTACGATTTTCATATTCGATATATCCCGCACTTTTGGAAACATAAATAGCCATAAAAGTAACAAATAATGTAAGAAGTAAAAAACGAAAGATTTTACTTAAATGTTTACGCTCCACTAACATACTCCGCAATAATTGGGCTTAAAAGTTCAATAGTATTTAAAACTTCATCAATGGTATTGGTATCTGAACCAATTTCAATCAAAGTCATTTTGGGACTTAAATCTTGATTGTAAACTCCGTTACTATTATTTCCGCCTTTTACTAAGACACCCCTAGTTAAAGATGGATATTTTTCTTTAATCATATTATTTAATTTATTAGTTAAATCTAAATTATTTTGATAACTATCATATTCGTTGCCCACCACAAAAATAATTTTCGCACATGATTTGTTATTGATTACGACAGTTGATTTTTCTTTAGAAATGCTGTCGCGATGAAGGTCGATAATTAATTCTAAACTAGGATTTGCCGTAATTACTTTTGTAATAAATTCCCTACTAGCTTTATAACTACTGGCATGGTTCATGTTATTTAAATTCATATAATCTATTAAGTTATCCTCTAAAACTAAAGTATTAATATCGGATTTTTCTAATCTATCTTCTAAAATATAAGAGGCCATCATAACTCCTGGCTTGATATTATATGGCTTTAATACATCGCCTTTATAACTTTCACTTTGATGAGAATTATAAATATAAACTAACGGTGGTGTTTCTATTTTAGAACTAGTTTCATCTATTTTTGGATTACTAACATATCCTGTATTTTCTGTTTTGTTAGCTTTAAAATGAAAAGTATTTTCTAAAATACTAACCGGTTCGTTAATATCAAACACATAGGAAAACATTTTATTTAATAAATTATTAGCTTTTCTTTCATAAAGCATATGATAATTAGAATCAGCAAGCAAGCCCTTTATAAAATCTTCATTGGTATTTGCTAGTTTAAAATTCATAATTACGTTATAAGATACTTCATAACCAATAAAAACTAAAAATACATATAGTAAAATACGATATTTAAATTTTCTTCTTTTAACTGTTTTCACTTTTTTCATTATTTCACCCCACTTTATCTAAATTATATGAAGTTTAATTTAAATAAAATGTAGAAAAAAAAGAAACTATAAAAGTTTCTTAAATAACATAAGAACTAACGCGCCAATAAAAAGAAATATAATAATAAAATAATAAAAATAAAAAGAAATGTTGTTTTTTAAGAGAAAAGGGCGTTAGTCTGGGGTCATAAACCCCTTTAGATAAGCTTTACTTACCTAAAGGAGTCTATGA